>JBDTUW010000038.1:0-12922 GCA_040007555.1 Acidobacteriota bacterium
GCCAGACCCGCGATCCGCACGACCATGGGATTGGTGAACTGGTTGTTGGAAAAGAAGGAGAGCGAACACGCCTCACCCCGAATCTGATCCAGCGCGTTGTGCAGGTATGCGAGATACTGAATTTCTGGAATCGGCAACAGACCCGCCATTGCCGCACCCTGCGCCACACCGAGAATGGTGGTTTCATCGAGCAACGTATCGAAGACGCGTTGAGGTCCGAATTTTCGTTGCAGGCCTGCAGTCACATAATATACTCCGCCCTTCTTCCCGACGTCTTCACCAAAGACCGTGATCTCGGGAAGTCGAAGCATTTCATCAGCAAGCGCGGCGTTGATGTGCGCCGCCATTGTCCTCTTGGTAGGCGCTGTTGCCTGCTCCGGCAGCGTCGAGCCGAAGAATTCCTGGCGTGACTCGGGAGAGGCCAGAGTCCGCGACCGTGCCTTCTCGTCGTCATAGGGTGCCAGCGGACGGACTACTTCCTCAGCGGTACGCAGCTTAGGCCGGCGCAGCGCCTCATCAGTGGCCTTCTCAATTTGGCGCTGAATTCTCGAAACCATCTGACGAAGATCAGCGGGAGCGGCGGCGCCAGTCGCTATCAGCCGGCGTGCATTAATGAGGAGCGGGTCCATCGCCTCGGCGGCATCGATCTCCTCGGCCTTCCGATAGGTTGTCTCGACATCCGTGCCCGCGTGCCCCCAGAGCCGGGTGCAACGCAGGTGCAGAAAGACCGGGGACCGCTTGCGACGGCAGTGCTCGATTGCGGCTTCAGTCGTATCCCATATTTCGTCCATCTCTCCCGCTGCTTCGAAATACGCGAGATGCGGCAGATTGCCGAATGAATCCCTGATCCAATCGCGTGGCGTTTCGACTGAGATGCCAATTCCATTGTCTTCGCAAAGGAAGACGATCGGCGCGGCGCCACCACGCCTCATGGTGTAGCGGGCGGAATTGATTCCACTCAACGCCGTCGCATGATTGGCAGACGCATCCCCAAACGAGCAGCAGACAATCGAATCATCACTGAGGTCTGGACGAACTCCGAGCCGGCGCGCGTGTCTGAGTGCGAATGCGAAGCCCGCTGCCTTGGGAAGGTGTGACGCGATGGTGCTGGTTTGTGGTGGAACCCACAGTGCCCGGCTGCCCCATACTTTATGTCGCCCGCCGGAGCTTGGATCATCCGCCGATGCGACATATGAGAGCATCGTATCGAGAATCGGCGTCGATTCCGCGAGTTTTCCCGCGCGGGCCATCATCAGGCCTCCGGCACGATAGTGGAGGAAACACGGATCATCCAGCCGTAGTAAGGCGCCGACGATAGCGTTCTGCTCGTGGCCTGCGCTCGAGATGGTGTAAAAGCCGAGATTCCGCTTCTTTAATTCGCGCGCCGCTACGTCAAGCAAACGACTGGTCACCTGAGCTTCAAAGACTTCCAGAGCCCGCTCGACGGTCAGGCGACTTCCCTCGCGCAGTTGAGCGGTGCGAGCGAGTGGTTTGCGCGCAGGCCCGGCATTATTCAGAAACTCGTCGAGTCGCGCCTGAACTATTTCGACACGTGTAATCGTCGCCGCCATTGATGTCCTGAAATCAGCAGAGTGGCTGCCTTAGCCGAAGCAATAGAGTTTTCCGTCCTGCGCACCAATGACGATGCGGCCACCAGCGATTGCGGGTGACGCGGAGAGGGCGGCACCGGCAGTAAACTCCCAGGTCTTCGCCCCTGTCTTGAGATCGAAGACATAAAAGCGGCCGTCGTTTGAGCCAATGTAGACACGACCTCCAGCGATTGCAGGAGATGACTCAACCCGTGCCCGAGTCGGAAAGGTCCAGAAGGGCTTCCCGGTTGCGACGTTGAGGCAATGAACGATCTTGTCGCGCCCACCAAGAACTACGCGCCCCTCGGCAATAGCGGCGGATGAGTAGTAAGGGAACTGCCGTTGCGGGTGAGAGTAGCGCCAAACCTGACGGCGCGTTTGCAGGTTCAGGCTGACAACTTCATTGCTGAAGTTGCCAAAATAGGCCATTGATCCAACGATTGCAGGCGAGCTGCCTGTGTACCCGCCGGTCGGCATCTCAAGAATCTGTTTGCCATCAGCGATACGGATACCGCGAAATAATTCGTCGCAACCCGCAATGTAGGCGATTCCGTTCGCAACACTGGGCGTGCCGTGAACGTAGTTGTTGGTCTTCAGCTTCCAGAGCAGGCTTCCGTTACGAAGAGCGAGGCAGTAGAGGTTCCCGTCGTACGAACCGATCAGGACGCGGTCTCCGACGACGACGGGTGATGAGCGGATTTCACCGGCTGTCTTGAACGTCCAAAGGCGTTTTCCATCGGCCGCATTGACAGCGTGAAATGTCCCGGCGAGGTCCCCAACATAGACGACGCCGTTCGAGACTGTTGGAGAGGACTCGCCGATGCCGTCGGTTGCCGTCCGGTACTTCCACAATCCCTTGCCGCTTGCGAGTTCGACAGCATGCAGATCGCCGGTCATCGAGCCGACAAAGACGACGCCGCCGGAGATCGCGGCCGAGGATTCCACCGACTCACCGGCCTCGTAGGTCCAGATAAGTTTGAGGGTTGCGGGAGGTATCGAAGCCGAGACCCCGGTCAACTGCTGGTTGGCGCGAAACTGCGGCCAGGCGTCCGCGCTCTGAGCTGATGGCTGACCGCTGCCGGCAAGAACGAGAACTGAGAGAAGAACGCAGGCAAAAAGCAAAAAACGCACTCATTGACCTCCAAAACATTGGGCACGAGATATCGGGCGATTTGTGGCAATAGTGGCTCGGAGACTATTTGCGCGGCGGGACGGAGCCGCTGATGGGTTTGCGATTGGTTTCACCGGTCTGAAGCACCGGGATTCCCGCGTCGACGTCTTCGTGGAGGCGGGGAATGATATGCGTTGAAACCACCTCACCAATTTTTGAGGCGGCAGCTGCGCCTGCTTCGACCGCAGCGCGCACCGCTCCAACCTTTCCGCGCACGATCGCAGTTACGAGGCCGGCGTCGATGCGCTCGTAGCCAACGAGGTGAACATCCGCGGTCTTCACCATTGCATCGGCCGCCTCGATCATGGCGACGAGACCGCGACACTCGACCATTCCAAGAGCTTCTTCCATAACAAGACTTCCTTCCCTTCAGGCGAAAGACGACCGCACGCGAGGTTGCCAACTAACATGTTGCCCTGCAATTGCAAGGAGATCAACACAGAGGCGCCGAGGCGCGGAGATAGGCCCTTTCCTTTGGCGTCCCCGCTCCTCGGCGCCTTGTGCGTTAATCTCTGACAATTGACCACTGACAACTGACAAGTTGTTAGTATCTCATCGCCTGCACCGCTGCATCCGACCACGCTTCGAGTGGGGCATAGGCGTCAGTCAGCAGGACGGCATTCTCATTCGTCAGCTGAACCCGCGCGTTGAGGACCGTCTCGACGTATTGCCTGACACCCTCCGGGAAGGGAAAACCGAAGGGCGCGGGGGTCGCCGTGGGCAGTTCACCGGAGACAAGAAACATCGTTGAAACGTAGGTATCGCGGTCTCCGCCGTACAATTTGCGATTTGGAGCAAATGCCTCCGTCTTGCCAAATATCTGTTCCATGGTGACTCGCACCGAGGACACAACCCTCGATCCCGGGCCCGCAGCTGAGCCGACGATATTCGCGATCACCAGGCCATTCGGCGCCAGCCGCTCCTTGAGATCAACAAACGCCTCGCGTGTCAGCAGGTGAAAAGGAGGAGTGTCCCCGCTAAATGCGTCGAGGACGATGACGTCATACTGGCCTTTCAACTTGGTCGTTTCAGTTCTCGCATCGCCAATGATGACCTTCACCGAGCCCGGCAGACCGAAGTACTGACGGGCGACGTATTCCGACATCGGGTCAATCTCGATGACTGTCACATCGATCCCGGCTTCGGCCAGCCCTCGGGCAAACACTCCTGCTCCAAGGCCCCACACCAGAACCGACTTCGGCATCCCACGAGCCGACGTCAGCCGTTCTAGTCCAAACGCATAAAGGGCGCCGGAAACGTTGCCTCGCAGCGATCCCTGTTGAACTCCATTGAGGAAGAGAAACCGGGTGCCTTGATGATCGCTAACCACCAGATCGCCATATGACGATGGAACGCGCGCTGTGACTGGGTAGGCTTCGTTCTTGTACCAAACATCGCGGTCAGCCTGCTCCCCGGCTATTGTCGTTGAGACGATCCCGAGGGCGGCCGCCACCAGCAGCAGAGCAGCTTTCTGCCAGTGTGCCTTTGTCAACAGGTACCAGAGCGGTGCCAGCGCGAGCGCACCCGCCGTCGCCGCGATCGCAACGTGGACATTGAGATTGGGTATCAGCAGCAGGGAGACGATGAGGCTCCCGGCTACCGAACCAATGGTCGAGAGAGCATATAAATTCCCGACGCTTTGACCCAAATGCTGCTTGTCAGCTGCGGCTCGCACCGCCATCGGCGAGACCATCCCCAGGAGCAAGAGCGTCGGAAGAAACAGAAGCGTTGCGGCGAGGAATGTCCCACTAACCATTCCCGCGCCATAGGCGACGCGCAGAACCGCCTTTGTTGCCAGGTCCGCAATCAGTAGTGCACCGGCGCCGAGAGCCAGGACGGCCATGAGCGCTCCGAGGCCGGGTCGCCGATCCGCGATCCGGCCACCCCAGGCATATCCGATGGCGAGGGCAGCCAGCGTCACCGTGATGAGCGCGCTCCAGACATGGAGCGTGGTTCCGAACGTGGGCGCCAGAATACGCGATCCAAGTATCTCAACGACCATCACCGATGCGCCGGATATGAGTACGGTCACCCGGAGCAGCCAACTGCCTCGCAGCCGCTCCTCTGGAAGGGAAGAAGGTTTTTCCGGTTGTTGTTTAATCGGGGGTTGTTTGGCCTTGTTGCTTGTCGATTGCACCGCGACAATTCCTCCGCTAGAGCTCACTGTGAATTACGCAAAGAAGAAAGCATAAGTCAGATCAGCGACTTTTGCCATTGTCCTTGTCGAACCATGAATTTAGGCAGGAATTGCTCCAGTCAGTGGGACTCTTGACCTTCGCCGGGCCAATGCAGTCTAGTAGGTAGGTTATGCCAAACGCGCCTGCGCTTGATGTCCTGGCGATTACCGCCCACGCGGACGACGCCGAGCTTTCAGTCGGTGGAACGCTTCTCAAACTTGCCGAGATGGGCTATCGCACTGGAATTCTGGACCTCACCCGCGGAGAGGCCGGAACACGGGGAACTCCCGAGGTCCGCGCCCAGGAGGCGAAGAAGGCGGCGGAATTGCTGGGTTGTGTGGTTCGTCACAACCTGGGCCTTGCAGACGCGCATATCTGGGTGGACGAGGACTCGCGAACACTGCTCGTGCGGGCAATCAGACAAATGCGGCCGAGGATAATTCTGACGCAGCATTGGGATGATCCTCATCCGGATCATGCGCATACGTCGCGACTTGTTCGTGAGGCGGCTCACGTGTCCGGGTTGGTGAAATATGATCCGCAGGGCGGATACGATCGGTTTCGCCCAAATTCGATTGCCTACTTTCTTTTTCCGCGCACCGCTGCTCCGAGTTTTATCGTTGATATCAGCGCACAGAGCGCAAAGAAATGGGAAGCCATCCGCTGTCACGCATCGCAGTTCTATGATCCGGGAAGCGCGGATCCGCAGTCACGCGTCAGCACGAAGCAGTTTCTTAGCGAAATCGAGGCGCGCGACAGGTATTTTGGCGCTCTGATCGGCGCCGAACAGGGAGAGGCTTTTCTTGTGAGAGAGGCATTAAATGTCGAAGACCCCGTTCATCTTCTCTCAGCGCGTATGAACCTGTACTCTTAAATAGTGGCCCCATGAATATCGGTATTACCTGTTTTCCGACATACGGTGGAAGTGGAATCGTTGGTTCCGAGCTGGGACGGGAACTGGCGGAACGCGGTCACTCGGTTCACTTCATCAGCTACGCACTGCCGACACGTTTGCTTGAACTTGGCGATCGGATCAGCTTTCACGAAGTGGAGATGTTCGACTATCCGCTCTTCGAGTTCCCACCCTATGATCTCGCGCTTTCTTCGAAGATCATCGAAGTCGCCGAACTCGAGAAGCTCGATCTCATGCACATGCACTATGCGATCCCGCACGCGACGGCGGCGTACCTCGCACGTGAGATGCTCCGCTCAAAACGTTATCTGCCATTCGTCACGACCCTGCACGGCACCGACATCACTCTGGTGGGTGCTCGCAAGAGTTTTATGCCGGTGACGCGGTTTTCAATCGCTCAGTCGGATGCCGTCACCGCCGTTTCCACCTATCTTGCCAATGAGACGTGCCGGATATTCGGTCAGGACCACGTCGAAGTCATTCCGAACTTTATCAATTCCGAGCAGTACTGGCGACGCCCAAATGGCGATCTGCGCGCGACCCTGGCAGCTGCGGACGAGTCGATACTCATGCACGTGTCCAATTTTCGTCCAGTCAAACGAATTGAAGACTGCATTCACACCTTTGCCCGTGTCTGCAAGAGCGTCAAAGCTCGCCTCGTCATGTGCGGCGATGGCCCGGCCCGCGAAGGCGCCGCTCGACTGGCAGCGGAGTATGGTCTTTCAGACGAAGTCCTCTTTATTGGTTCGGTGCCCAACATCGCCGACTTCCTTTCCATCGCAGACCTGCTGCTGGTCCCCAGTGAGACCGAGTCATTTGGGCTGGCGGCCCTTGAGGCGCTTGCCTGTGAAGTCCCGGTGATCGCGACCAACGTCGGTGGCCTTGGTGAGGTGGTTCTTGATGGTCAGACGGGCTATCTGGTTGAAGTCGGTGACATCGAGATGATGTCTGCAAGATCGGTGGAACTGCTGAAGGATGATGAGAAGCGGCGCCAGATGGGGGCTCGCGGCCGTGCCTGGGCTATCGAGCGCTATAACACCGAGCACGTCATTCCACAATATATCGATCTCTATCAGCGTGTCCTGGCGAAGACAGTGCTCGCTGTCTGAGAGCGCGGGCGCCGAAGTTTGAAACGACCGGATGGAGAGGCTAAACTCTTTAGTCATGGCCATCCAGATAAAGGCTGTCGTTCTGACGATCAGTGATTCGGGTGCGCGCGGCGAACGGGAGGACCTCTCCGGTCCGGAGGTCGTCGCAGCCCTCGTTTCTCTCAATGCCGAGATCATTGCGACGGAGATCATTCCGGATGAGCGTCAACTGATCGCGGCTCGTCTGCGACATTACGCGGACCTCGAGCAAGCCAATCTGGTCGTGACAACCGGTGGAACGGGCCTGGCGTTGCGTGATGTGACACCTGAGGCGACCCTCGACGTCATCGATCGCGAGGCGCCAGGACTTGCGGAGGTCATGCGAGCGGAAAGCGTCAAGATCACTCCGCTGGCGTCGCTTTCGCGAGCTGTGTGTGGAACACGTGGCCGCACATTGATTATCAACCTGCCAGGAAGTGTGCGCGGTGCGCGCGAGAATCTGGCGGCCGTCGCGCGGCTGCTTCCTCACGCGCTTGCGTTGCTCTCTGAATAAACCGCTTCAGGGCGACCGTGTGACACTTCAAAGAGCATTATCAAGCTGGACGGTGCGCCTGGTGGGCGCATTACTTATCAGCCAGATCGCCGGCTGGACGCACGTTCCCGCTCAGCAGCGGCCGAAACTTCGGCCGGTGCGGCGTGACTACTTCGCTGGCAAATTCCTTCTTATTCCACCTGATAGCAGACCAGTGTCAATTCAGGTACCGCGCCTGATAGCTCGCCTCGCAGATCATGACATCGTCCTGCCACCGATCGATCTGCTGGGAGACGCAGCTCATCCCGGAAATACCGACCGGATCGTTGAATGGGCGAAGGAATTCGACTACGCCGATGTTGAGGGAGTCATCATCTCGCTCGAGATGATGACAAAGGGAGGAGCACAAGGAGCCCTCCCGGATGAAGCGGCGTCGAAAGGTCGGCTCGCGCTCATCGATTCGATAAGGAATCGGAATAAGGGCGTCGCTGTTTATGGCCTGGTCGGTGAAACGCAAGGGATATCGACTCTGGGTCTGGATCTTGCTGCTGCGGGAAAACTTGATTTCCTGCTTGTTTGCCGCGATGCGGACTCAGCGAATCTGGAACAGCGCCGGTCGGCCCTGGTTGAAGAAATCGCCAGGCGAGGCATTGCCGGCCGAGTGACAGTCACCACGGGGATGGCAGCAGGACCGCAATTGCTCGTAGCGCGCCTGCTTAATCATCGCTTCGGGCTGACACCGAAGCTGTGGATCGGTACCTCGTCCTCCCCTCAGGCGGCGAGTTTGGCTCCCTTGTTGCTCTCGCAAATCAGCGCCATCGATGGCCGCGCTTTGCCGGGAACGCCGGAGGCAGCCTCGCGATCGGACGTAGTCCTGTTTGTAAACGCCCCCGACACCGAAGATGAAGGACAGACCGCACTGCTCTCGACAGTTGCAAGCGCGATCACAAAGGGGTTCAAAGTCGCTCTGGTGGATCTCTCTGAGAGTGCCGCAAGTCGCGAGGCGCTTCTGACGGAGCTGAGACGCCGCAAGATGCTCGATCAAATCATTGGGTACTCTGCGAATGAGCGTTTGGAGACGGCCTCAGCGAGTGTCATTGCACAGGCAGCGTCTCGTCTCGTGACGATGAGATTTCTTCGAGATGATGTCGATCGTTTACAGCGAGCGGAGCGCGCGCAGGTCGAGCTCATGCTCACTCGGGTTCTGAGCGAGGTCTCGTATCAAAGCACCATCCGCCCGAAACTTGAAGCCTTTCTGCGGGATCAGCTCAAGGTCGATCCGCAGCAGATTTCAACGGTTCGCGAACAGGCCGAGCTTTTCGCGAGAGAAGAAGCGAGCCGCGTTGCTGGAGACATTTTTCGTGAGCAGTACTTTCGAAACACCCACAGCATCTTGCTCTCGACGGGCGAGCGAGCCGTATATGAGCTGCGCACGCTGCAGCGTATGCAAGCGCGATTCAGCTGGGGCACGATAGACGAGGTGGAATTGCGCGCCGGCGTCTTTGTTCCCCTGGTCAGCATTGTGCCCCCGGAGGGAAACCGTAATGCATGGGACTTGCTGGATGCGGCGCCACTCGACAACAGGGTCGTGAAGCGATTTGACGCCGTTTATTGGCCGGGTCTGAAGACTGATGTCGAACAGGTCTCCGTTCAGATTAGTCTTAATCGCCGCGAGATGGCGGCGGAGTCGTTCACGATCCAGAGTCGACGGCGTTCAAAGATCGCGCGTCGAATCGAGATCGCAAGCTCTTCCGCTGTGGGCGCCTTTTATGCGCTTGGCCGACTTGAGCAACTCGGCCTTGAAGGTCGACTCGCCGAGGATTTTACGCTTACCGAGAAGCCGGCCTTTGTTCAACGCGGGGTTCTCGAATCCTCCGATGGGATCGCATGGTCGCACCGCGATCGTCTGGACATGATTCGCTTTCTCGGCAGAACAAGAATGAATCGCTATTACTTTTCGGCGAAGGGCGAGTCCCTCAATCGCGAGAAGTGGCGAGAGCCCTACAGCGAATCCGATCTCGATCGATTCAGGGAGCTGGCCCTCGAGGGTGAGGAGAATTTCGTGACGGTCGTCTATTGTCTTAGTCCGGGCCGCACGATTAAGTACTCGAGCGATGATGACTTTCGGCTCCTCGCCGGTAAGCTCTCGTCTTTGTATTCGGTGGGGGTACGCCATTTTCTGCTGCGGTTTGATGACAGCCCGGAAACGCTGGAGCAGCCACAGGATCGCGATCGCTTCAAATCGGCGGCTGCGGCGCAGACATTTCTTGCCAACCGAACTTACGAGCATCTGAAAGGACTTGGGAAGGGTTTTGATCTTTCGGTCACACCCGGCAAACAGGTCAACCGCGCCGGGCACGATGACTATTTGCGTGAACTCGGGACCGCGCTTGTCCCCGACGTTGGAGTCGTTTGGCCAGCAAAGGACGTTTCAGCGAGTGCCGAAGCAGCGAAGCCCGGCTGGCGCGATCTGACCGGACACCGTAATGTCATACTCGATGGCTTCCCTTCAAATGATGGAATGGCGTGGCGGCCATTTCTTGGAGCAATGAGCGCGAACGCTTCTGATTTGGATGACGCGATAACAGGCATCATTGCAGGCTCGATCAGTCAGGCTCACGTTTCGATGATTCCGCTCGCGACGGTGGCTGACTATCTCTGGGAGCCAGGACAATACAATCCAGGCAAGTCGCTTGATCAGGCCCTCAAACTGCTGTTTGACAACCGGACTGCGGCTGCCATCAAGATGTGGTCTGACGTTTACGGTGAGGACCGGTGGCATGCGCACCTCTTCAGTCCACTGTTTAAGCGTCAGCCGGGAGAGGTTGACGTGCCCGAGATCGAGCGGACGCTGGGCCGGCTTGAAGAGGTTCTGGATGTGGTTGGCCTGAAAAGAGAGAGCGGCCTGATGCGAGGAGAACTGATTTTATTTGTCAGGCGCACTCGGCTGGCGCTGCGCCGGCTGACGAACGATCCGGCTTATGAACGCTTACCCGACGCGCGCTATCGACTCCGGTCAGACTGAGGGAGGGGGAATTGATTGAATGTCATTGATGCTCGCTGAGATTGCGCAGCAGCCCAGGTTACTTGAACGCACCATCAAACGAGAGGCGGGCCGGATTGACCGGTTTGCATCAACGCTCGGCAAACGTGGATTGCGTTTGATAGTTCTCGTAGCTCGCGGGAGTTCAGATAACGCCGCGCTGTTTGGCCGATACCTGCTTGAGTTGACGACGGGGCTGCCTGTGTCCCTCTCGGCACCGGCGATTCACACCCTCTATCACGCGAAATTGGATCTAAGAGATGCGCTGGTCATCGGAATCTCGCAATCCGGTGAAGGTGATGACGTCAATCTGGTTTTGGACAATGCGAGGCGTTGTGGAGCAATCACGCTTGGCATTACAAATGAACCGAATTCGACGATGACCAGCCTGACTGACGAGACGTTTCTCATCCATGCCGGACGGGAGCGAAGCGTTGCCGCGACAAAGACCTATACTGGCCAGCTTCTGCTCCTCCAGCTTCTCGCTCGCGCCCTTGGGACAAACCGCAAGATGGAGATCGAGCGAATTCCCGAATTCGCTCAAGCGGCGCTGGAATTGCGGCCGATGATCGCGGAAATGGTCGAGCGCTTTGCTTATGTTCATCATTGCGTGGTTGTTGGCCGTGGGCTCAATTACGCAAACGCATACGAGTTCGCGATCAAGTTGATGGAGACGTGTTATATCGTCGCGGAGAGGTTCTCGTCGGCTGACTTCCTTCACGGTCCGATCGCGATGGTTGAGCGCAGATTTCCGGTGTTTCTCTTTGCGCCACCCGGTCCCACTTTAAAAGGAATGAAGGAGTTGTTGGGGAAGCTCAATAGGCTTGGCGCCGAGACGGTGGCGATCTCGAGTGAGAACTCGATTTTGAAGGCTGCTTCCCGAGCGATACAGATTCCGAGTCAGATACCCGAAGAGCTGACGCCGATCCCCTACATCGTTCCGGCGCAGCTATTTGCAGCTCTACTTGCCGATGCGAGGGGGCTCACTCCCGATCGGCCAAGATCACTCCAGAAAGTCACCAAGACACTATAGGAATGCCGGCCGGGCAGGGAATAGCCCCGCGCGACCGGCATCCGGTACTACCTCACACTTGCTTCGCCTGAGTGGCAGGGGGGCCGACTTATTTGCCCGGTTGGGGAACGATCCGCAGATACGGCTTGAGCGTCTTCCACCCGCCGGGGAATTTCTCTTTCGCGGCCTCGTCCGAGACTGCTGGCACGATGATGCAATCTTCACCCTGCTTCCAGTTGACCGGGGTTGCAACGCTGTACTTGGCCGTCAGCTGAAGCGAATCGATGAGACGAAGAATCTCATCGAAATTCCGGCCGGTACTGGCTGGATACGTAAGCGTTGCCTTGACCTTCTTGTCAGGCCCGACGACAAAGACAGATCGCACTGTGAACGTCTCACTCGCATTGGGATGAATCATATCGTAAGCATCAGAGACCTTTCGATCAGCATCTGCGATGAGAGGGAAATTGAGCGCGGTGCCCTGAGTCTCTTCGATGTCCTTGGCCCACAGGGTGTGTGAGTCCTTGGGATCGACGCTCAGGCCGACGACTTTGACCCCACGTTGATCAAACTGAGGTTTAAGCCGCGCCACTTCCCCGAGCTCGGTTGTGCAGACAGGTGTGAAGTCTTTTGGATGCGAAAACAGGACGGCCCAACCGTCGCCTATCCACTGATGGAAGCTGATCGGACCTTCAGTCGTCTCCGCGGTGAAATCAGGGACGATGTCACCGATACGCAAAGCCATGGTTCTCTCCTTTGTCACAATAATGGTTTGCTTGTTGCCGCCAGGATAATTCGAATGCGATCGCGGACTGGGATCTCTGCGCGTTACCGGCAGGTGCGACAGCGACAACATCCGGGCACTCGCGAGCCGCTGGCTGACTGGGCAAACGTGTGGTCTGACGAATTTAGCAGATATCTAATCATTGAGCAGCGCCCAACATTCATCACTCGAAACTGCTCGATAATAAGTCTGTAGTCCGAGATAATCAAGAGCAGGCAGTTGCCAGTTGCCAGTTGCCAGTTGTCAGTTTCAGTCAGTTTCCAGTTGCCAGTTGTAAAAGATCAAGGCAGAGGTGCGGAGGAGCGGAAACGCCGAAGGAAGTGTCAACAGCGCGGACATCTACGCGGCGCCGTGACGGCTGCGGATGTGAGGTTGGCACTGGCTGCTGCGGAGCGAGGCACAAGATCGACGAAGCAGGTGACGCCGCGAATTGAATTGATCACTCACGAAGGCGATAAACAAGTCTTTTTTGAGACACGAGATGGAGAGCGCGCCGCCGCCTGGATCCATCGCAACTACCTGACGAAATAGGCTCCTGGCCGTGGGCCGACAGGTGAGCCTCCGAATAAAAGCGAAAGACGCCGCAAAGGTCACTCCCTTGCGGCGTCTTTGA
>JBDTUW010000039.1:0-12877 GCA_040007555.1 Acidobacteriota bacterium
TCGCAAGGATCACTTCACCGCGCAGAAGATACTGATCGAACAATACACTCACCAACCGAAGGTGGAGCCGATCTGGCACTCAATTGTCGAGGAGATTATCGGCGACAAGGAGGTCGAGGGGATTCGCATCCGCAACCTCAAGACCGATGAAGTCAGCATTCTTCCGGTAGGCGCCGTTTTCATCTTCATTGGGTGGATTCCTAATTCCGAGTTGGTGAAGGATCTGGTGGAGCTGGACGAGACCGGCAGGGTCTTCGTCAACGAACTTATGGAGACCAAAGTGCCGGGCCTTTTTGCGGCAGGCGACCTTTGTGTCCGTCCTATCTATCAGCTTGCGAACGTTGTTGCCGATGGCGTTCAGGCTGCCGTCTCGGTGGAAAAATACCTGGAAAGCGCCAAGAGTAAATAAGCTGAGTCAACCATGAATCTCGCAATCATTGGCGCCCAGTGGGGCGACGAGGGCAAAGGCAAGATCGTCGACCTGCTGGCACCCAAATTTGATATTGTCGCGCGCTACCAAGGCGGTCATAACGCGGGTCACACGGTCATCATCCGCCGCGACGGAGTGGACCACAAGTTCGTGCTCCACCTGATTCCGTCCGGGATCACGCATCCGGGCAAGATCTGTGTCATCGGTAACGGTGTTGTTGTCTCGCCGGAGGCGCTGCTGACCGAGATCGACGACCTTCGGGCGCGAGACATCGAGGTCAACGAATCGAATCTTCTGATCAGCACACGCGCCCATCTGATCCTGCCTTATCACGTCGCGCTCGATCGCCAGCTTGAGGCAAGGCGAGGTACGAATGCCGTCGGAACGACGATGAGGGGAATCGGTCCGGCATATGAGGAAAAGATGGCGCGACGTGGCATCCGCGCCGGTGATCTGACGAATCCCTCACAGCTTTCTGAAATGCTCGCCTTCAACGTGACTCAGGCCAATCGCTTGCTGGTAAGCCTCGGGGGCGATCCCATCGACGAGCAGAAACTGATCCACGACGGGCTCATCTGGGCGGAGAAACTCGCGCGGCACGTGACCGATACGACTTACTACCTGAATCGCGCGGCCCGCGATGGACGGGCGATTCTGCTCGAAGGCGCACAGGCCACGATGCTTGATATCGACCACGGTACGTATCCATTTGTGACTTCGTCAAATTCTTCTGTGGGCGGAGCATCCACTGGGACTGGAATCCCGCCGAGGCTGATCAACACAACAATCGGGGTGATCAAGGCTTACACCACTCGCGTCGGCGGCGGACCGTTCCCCACCGAGCTCGATAACCAGACGGGTGAGCACATCCGTGTCCGGGGCGGTGAGTTTGGCGCTTCCACCGGCAGACCACGGCGGACGGGCTGGTTTGATGGAGTTATCGCCCGCTATGCCGTCATGGTCAACGGTCTGGATGCGCTGGCATTGACGAAGCTCGATGTGCTCGATGATCTCGAAGAAATCAATATCTGCGTTGCCTATGAGATCGATGGAAAGGAAACGGGTGACGTTCCCTATGACGCTAACCAGATGACCGCCGCCATACCAGTCTACGAGACCCTCGCCGGCTGGCGCGAGAAAACGGTGGGCATCTCTCGTTTCGAGGACCTACCAAAGAAGGCACAGGCATACGTCAAGCGGCTGGCAGAGGTCTCAGGCGCGCCCTTTGCCTTTATCTCAACTGGGGCCGAGCGAAACGAAACCATCGTCTCAACCGAAGTGCTTCTCGGCTGTGGATGGGATTTAAGCGGCATCGGCTGAGTCGCACATATGGCCGCAGGTATTATGAGCTTGCCGCGCCTTGCTGCTCGAGATATGGAATTGTCATCGGTCCTTCGGGAAGTACCGCAATCGGCGCATCCTTTCCCACCAGATCCAGCTCCCTCGCAACCCGCTCCGCGATATCAAACACCTTCTCGAGATGCGCACGTCTCGTCTCGTTCTCGTTGATCTCGCTGAAAAGACCTACTCGAGCCTTGAGGCAGATCATGGCAAGTAGTTGAGCCTCCCATTGATCGTACATGGAGAAGCCGGGTGAAAGAATCGTCTCGAGCAATTCCTTCGGACTGTCATGCTGGAAAAGAAGCTTGCGGAAGTTACCGTGCTCCGGGAATCCATCATTGCACCGTGAGGCCGCCACTATCAGGCCGCCTGGCTCGACGACCTGAGCCGCGGCCGACATGCCCTTCACTGCCTGATATAGATTCTGATCAAGCGGGTACCCGCTGTTGGTTGTGACGACGATTGGAAAGGGCCGCGCGCACGCAATCATTGCCGTCGCTTTGGCGAAGGCGCAACCCGCCTGATGAGCTGCGAACGTGTCTCCGCAGAAAAATCTCGTGATTTCGCGCCGGCGGTTGAGCGTCACATTGATGCAGAAATCAATTGGGATGACCGCTGCGTTCTGACGAATCTGTTCCTGTGTGGGGTTTCCCTCAAGCACGCCCCAGGTCGAACGCGGGTGCCCAATGACCTCCGCGCGGTGGTAGCGCATGATCGAATCAATGTCGGCAACAGCAGGGAAGACGCCCTTAAAGCCGCCGGAGAAACCTGCCATGAAATGCGGCTCGATAAAACCCGTGACGATTCGTTTGTCAGCTTCAACGTAATCGCGGTTGAAGAGAATTGAGTGCCCGTCATCTGTTCTGCCCGCCAATTTGAGCGTTGACGCGTCGTGGGCGTCGTGATTGACGATCCGATACTTCGCCGCGATCCGTGATCCGACCATCGCCTGCAGCTCTGCGCGTGTATTCGCGCGATGAGAGCCAGTGCCATTGATGATGACGAAGTTCTCGGCGCGAACGTCTTGAAGTTCGGAGAAGATCCACGACAGCAGCCGGTCTGAAGGTAGCGGACGTGTAATGTCGGCGATGACGATCGCGACCCGATCGTCCGCCCTCACCAGGTCACGCAGGGGGCGTGAGTTAATCGGATTTCGAACGGCCTCCTGAAAACCGCCCTCTTCATCTTCGAGCCCTGGAAGAAATCGTGGCTCAAGAAAGGTGACATTCGTGGACGGCAGGTTTACCTTTGTTCCGTCGCGACCGTATTGCAGGTGGATTTGCATTCTTCGCACCGTTTCAGTTGCCGCTCATCCGCGGTCTACACTGCCTTAGAGTCAACGTCGAGCCGTCCAAACCGGCGCAATTGTGGCCAGATCAATGCGGAAGCCGAGACGACCAGGAGCGTTCCGACGCCTCCTGCCACTACCGAAAATACCGGGCCAAAGAATGCCGCCACCGTCCCCGATTCGAATCGTCCCAGCTCATTTGAGGCATTAATAAATATTCCATTGACAGCAGAAACGCGTCCTCGCATCTGATCTGGCGTCAGAATCTGAACCAGCGTGTGGCGCACCACGACACTGATGTTATCGAATGCGCCTGTGAGGAACAACATCAACAGCGACAGCCAGAAATAACGCGATACTCCGAAGACGAGCGTCGCGGCCCCAAAGCCGGCAACCGCACAGAGCAGAACCTTGCCGGCTTTCCTCAGCGGTGGCAAATGGGTCGAGACGAGGGCCATCAGAACCGCGCCAACTGACGGCGCCGCCTGGAGCCAGCCGAGACCGGTCGGCCCGACCCGAAGGATATCCTTGGCGTAGATCGGAAGCAGCGCGATCGATCCTCCAAAGAGAACGGCGAAGAGGTCGAGAGTCATCGCGGCAAGCAACAACTTTGTTTGCGAAACGTACCGAAAGCCAGCGACCAGCGATGTCAGGCTAAGTCCCTCCCCTGAACGCGTGGAATCCGTCTTCGGTGCTGCGAGAGGAGCCTCCGCCGGAGTTGAGGCCGGCAGATAAGGACGTTTCGACATTGAGGCTAGCATGAGAACGTAGAAGAGGCTGGTCACACAGCCAATGACATACACCGTCGTTGCTCCCCTGAAGACGGCGATCAGTACCCCACCGAGCGCGGGGCCGGCGAGCGATGCAAGCTCGAAGCCGCTGATGGCCCAGCTCACTGCATTTGGAAAAATCTGCCGTGGAACGAGTGAGGGCATAAGCGCTGATCGGGAAGGTCCCTGAAACGCCCTCGCCACTCCACTCAGGAAGAGGCACAGGTAAATGAGCCTGGTGCTGCCTTCGGAAATAGAAACAGCGCTGAGCCCGAAGGAACTGAGGGCAGCAAGAACTGAGGCAAACATGAGGATTCGGCGCCGGTCAAAGCGATCCGCCGAATGACCTGCAGGCAGCGCCAAACCGAGCATAGGCATGAACTGCACGAGACCAACCATCCCGAGGGCAAGGGCCGAGCCCGTCTTCTCGTATAACTCCCAGCCGACGGCGACGGTCTGCATCTGGACGCCGAGCACCGAGATCACATGCCCGATGAGAAAGAGTCGAAAATCGCGGACGCGAAGGGCGGCGTAGGCATCCCGTGGGGTGGTGAGCATGCTTTCCGGATCTCGGTTCATGAGGGGAGTCAAACAAACAGAGAGTTGGCAGAAGGTCCGGGAAAGGAAAGCGACAGAATGAGAAAAGGGCGACCATTCCGGTCGCCCAACGGTAGGAAGCCCTTTTTTGGAACCCTCGGAAAAATATGGGGATGAGAGGACTCGAACCTCCACGAAATTGCTTCCACAGCGTCCTGAGCGCTGCGCGTCTACCAGTTCCGCCACATCCCCAAATGAAGGTGAATACTACTTCGGGCTTTGATCTAGTGTCAAGGAAGGCGTCCGATCATTGGCCGGCAGGGACAGCAGGGACAACAGGGACAGAAGGGAACACCAGAACTTCGCACAAACACGGTATGCGGCGTCTGGGCGCGTTTGCCTGTGCGATTTCGTTGGTCCCTTCCCTGCAGACCCTGATGTCCCTGCCCCTTCAGTCCATCCTCATCCTCCTCCGGACTCATGCTTGCTCTCAATGATCGTTGACTTGCGGCGGCATACCCTTGACAGGCCTCTTGCTGGCATCGCAGGATGAACCGGTGTAAAATCACTGGCCGTTTCAAAGTCTCGTGCGAGTCGTGCGAACTGCCAGCAAGGAAAGAGTCCATGTCCGTGATGCGGCGGGTCCTGAATTCAATCGCGTGCGCTTTCGGCGGAGGCTCGTGCCACGTATGAAAAGATGCTTTCATTGCGGTACCGACAACATGTCCGAGTCGGAATACTGTGACGAGTGCGGGGCGAGATTGGGTGCGGTCGCATCGCCGCGGACCCCGAACTACTCGCCACCACAACCGCCACCGCCCCCAACGTTTACGCGGGAGTCGGTGACGCCTAGACAGGCAACGCCGTACACGCCACCGCCCCCGGCACCCCCAGTGAGGCGATCGGGCCCAATTGCTGCTTCACAGGAACAGGCGCGACCTGGCATCAACGCCCAGAGCGCCTTCCGCCCACAGACCAGCCCGCTCTCAAGCGGTGAGCATTATGCGCAACAGGAGGGCGATTCGTTGCAGTCTGAAGTCCACGCCAAATTGATCATTCAACGAGGTGGGAAAGTCGGCAAAGAGTTTTTTCTCAACAATCCGGAATCGCTGATAGGCAGATGGGATGCGGATGGCGGAATTTTTCCCGATGTCGATCTCGATCAGGACGACCCTGAAGCGAAGATATCGCGGCGTCACGCCCGTATCCATTTCCTCAATAATCAGTTTCTTATCGAGGATCTAGGTAGCACCAATGGGACATTCATCAATCGTGGTCCGCGTCTGCTGCCCGGCAATAAACAGCCGCTCAAGCACGGAGACGAGATCATCGTGGGGAAAACCTTCCTCAAGTTTGTCCTGAATTGAATTGCCTTGAGCGGTAACGGTCTGTCAAACGTGTACCACTTTCGTCGCCCGTTATGCCTTTCTGTCCCGAATGCGGAGCACTCTCCACCGCTGGCGATCCATTTTGCGGTGAATGCGGTGCGCTTCAGGATATTGCGTCCCAGGTGCCGGTTTCTTCCCCGGTTCCCAAGGGACCAGCAAGCACAAGTATGACCGGATCCAGAAACAACCCTATCGGCGTTCAACTCCCTGCCGGCACCATGCTCGCGGAACGCTACAAGATACTGCGCCGGTTAGGCGGCGGCGGAATGGGGTCGGTCTACCTGGCAGAAGATCAGAATCTCGCCAATCGGCTGGTTGCCGTTAAAGAAATGGTCGAGATGTTCGCCGACGAAGGCGCTCGCGCCAAGGCCATCGAAGACTTCAAGCGTGAAGCCGAATTGCTCGCGCGACTCGACCATCCTGCTATCCCGACGATCTATCAGTACTTCTTTGATACCGCCCGCGGTCGCTACTATCTGGTCATGAAGTATATCGACGGTGGCGACCTGTCGAAGCGCTTCGAGGAAATTGGCGGCAAGGTAGACGAGTTGACGGTGACGCAATGGGGGATGGAGATCTGCGACGTGCTGGATTACATCCACTCGCAGAATCCGCCGATCATTTATCGCGACTTGAAGCCCGCAAATCTGATGCTGGATTCGCGAAATCGGGTCATGCTCGTTGACTTCGGAATTGCGCGATTTGTCGCCCCTACGCAGAAGGGCGTGACGGCGATCGGAACGATGGGCTATGCCCCGCCTGAGCTCTTTGCGGGCAAGGTCGAACCCGCGTCGGATATTTATTCGCTCGGCGCGACGATGTTTCACCTCCTCACGGGAAATGATCCGCAGGATAAACCGCTGCTGATCTTTGACTTTACGAAGAACCCAAAGCCGCGCCAGCTCAACCCGGAAATCACCGCCGAGATGGAGCAGATGATCTGCTGCGCTGTCGAGGACAAACCGGAGGATCGTTTCCCGACCGCGAGATCGTTTGGCCACGAACTGAAGAAGCATCTGCGACGGATGATGGCCAACCAACCCGATCTCAGTTCACTCTCGATTGAGATGCCTGTGGCCGCTCAGACACGTCAATGCGTTCACTGCGGTCACGAGATGGCGATCGATGACGTCTTCTGCGCCTTCTGCGGCCAGAAGCAAACGAAGAAGGGAACTGCCAAACTCGTGGTGGTTGGCACCAGTGAAATGAGCGCGCAGTTTCCCTTGAACGAGGAAGGCGAGAACCTGATTGGGCGGATGGATCCAAATCGTGGTATCCGTCCCGAGGTCGACCTTTCGCGATATGATCCGGCCGCGAGAGTTTCGCGCCGCCATGCGAAAATCATCGGGCTTGGCAGCCAGTTCTTTATTGAAGATCTCGGCAGCGCGAATGGCACCTTTCTCAATGGTCAGCTCCGGCTCTCCCAGGGTAAACAGCATCCCCTCGTCAGCGGAGATGAAGTTAGACTCGGCGAGACGACGCTCAAATTCCTGGTCACCTGAGGGCTTTGTCGATGGCAGTTCAGTCGACGATCGAAGCTACCCCGCCACAGCGCGTCATTCCGCTGCCGCCGCGCGTACGCGGCGATCGACTGGCAAGCATCGGGCTGCGATGCAGTGCGTTTCTGCTGGACTATATCTTGACAATGCTTGTGCCGGCGCTCACTGTATTAATCGCCGTCTACTTCAAGCGGCGATGGAACGCGCCAGGGTTTGCCGGGTTTGTCCTGATTGCCGGCTACCTCATGACTCTTGTGTTGGTGCTGCTTAACTGTATTTATCTTTGCGAGCGCGACGGACAGTCTTTTGGTAAGCGCTTTATCGGCATCCGCATTGTCCGTCAGGACGGGCTGCCGTTGACGTACAAGACAACAGTGATCAGGCACTTGATCGGATATCCGCTGTCGGTATTTTCCTTCGGGCTGGGCATCCTTTGGGCGCTTTGGGACCCGAAGCAGCAGGGCTGGCACGACAAACTGGCGGGAACGCTGGTTGTTAAAGACTGATTTTCTTCCACGCACAGACTACACACACACCGCACGCAACCGGCGCGCGGGAATCGTCCTGATGGAGCGACCTCTCGGGGCGCCGCTATGCTAATATAGTCGGCGTCAAAGCCGGAAGACTCTGATTTACGGTAAGCGAGCAATGGTCGTCAAATACTGCGGATATTGTGGGGCGGCAGCGAGGCCGCAAGTGCGGTTCTGCCGGCAGTGCGGAGCCGGGCTTGAGCACGGCCCAGTGGGTACGTCTGGGGCTCTGCCCTCGCCAGTCGAGGTCCGGTCCAACGTTGCACCAACTAAAAGTGCCCGCCTCGCGCGCTCCGAAAACGGGCGCGATTCGAAGTCGCGAAGCCGCAATGGCGTCAATGGTGAGCGACCCGAGGCGCATTCCGCACTGCTGACGCTGAATGGAACTAATGACGATGCTGACGACTCCGACGGCGCGGATGTCATCGACCGTTCATCGAAGAATCTGACAAATGGTCGCGTCAATGGGAGACAGCCCAGAGCGAGCGCGCTGGCCCAGGCTTCTGGGCTTGAAGGCGCCTCTGCGTTCAGCTCCCGTATCAGGACTGTTCTGGTCCTGCTCGCTGCTTTGATAGTTGGAGTCGCTTCACTTGTTTATTATCGGCAGAGTCTGCGCTCTCTGCGCGTGGATCGACCCGAGCGGAACCTTGTCACTCCTGAAGAGCAGAGCCTCGATCTCATTCGACTTGGTAAGCAATCCTACGAGTTTGGGCAGTACGAGAAGGCGATCACCCAATTCAAGGATGCGCTGGCACTGACACCCCAGCACCTTCCGATCCACATTTTGCTCGCTCAGTCATATCAGGCATCGGGTCAGCTGGACGAAGCGCTGCGGGCCTACTGGACCCTGCTGCGACAGGAGCCAAGAAACCTCGAGGCGCGCCTTGAGGTGGCCGAAGTGCATCGCGCTCGGGGCAATTGGCGTGACGCTTATCAGGAATACCAGAGAATCATCGACATCAACTCGCAGAGTCTCGAGGCGATCGCCGCTCTGGCCGTGATCGAGGCACACGATCAACGCCCATATGGTCTGGATAGATCAGATTTACCCAAACATCGAACTCTCAGCCGACACGGAATGTCAACTCTGGCACCTTCCCTGCCTTCGACCGGACTGACAGCGCGATTGGCGCCGTCCACGCTTCAAGGTAATTCCCTGGCCGCTCCTCCACCCAATCTGTTGACGGGCGCGCAGGAAGACGAGCGGGGCGATGTGCGCGCGATGGGCGAGGCGCACAAGACGCTCGGCATTCGCTACTACAATATTCACGAGTTTGTCGCGGCAATTCAGGAGTTCTCGATCGCGCGTCGCCTGACACCTGGCGACAAGGATCTCTACTATCTGCTTGGGTCCTGCTATGATGGCCTGGATCAGGACGTCCTCGCGAACGAGTTATACAAGCAATGCGACTCAGGGCCCTATGTGCAGATGGCGCGAGCTGGAATACTGCGAACCGCCAAGGCAGCAAAGGGCGAAAACAAGAAGCAGCGGTCTGTCATCGGAGAAGTCGATCCACTGCCAAGCAGTCTGCCGGGCAGGGCTCCGACCCATGGTTTGAAATAACTCAATTCCAGGCGGTCTGTGATCGCCTCTGACACTGGTCCCGGATTGGTCAATCCATCACCCCAAGTCTATGCCACGTCTGATAGTCAAAGCGACGCCGTCACACGCTGATTCGCTTGTCGAATTAACCCGTCTTCGAACGACCATCGGGCGCTCGGCGCGCAACGATCTGTGTGTTGAAGACCCGTTCACTTCCCGCCTTCACGCGGAAATTCGTCGTCAGGGGGATCACCTCTGGCTCAGCGATCTCGGCAGCGCGAATGGTACGTATCTGAATGGGATGCGCCTTGCTACGACCTCGCAGCTCCACGATCGCGATCGGATTCGCATCGGCGAGACCGAGATTGAGTTCTCAGAGAGGGCCGACACAGCACCGACTGGCGGTCGAACCAGCATCCTTGTCTCGGACAGCTATTCCGGCCTCATGCCAGAAGCGACGATCACAGCGGAGTCGCGGAAATCCGCCTCAAACCTGCTGTCCTCGATCGAGGCTGCTCAGCGGACTCAGATTCGGCCGGCGGTTGGACCGGTAGCCTATTCGCAGGACGATACGCTGGCGATCATTAGTCGCGTCAGCCTGACGCTGCTTTCGCCACTATCACTCGAGGACGCAACCGAGCAGGTGCTCGATTCCGTCTTTAGCGCACTGCCTGCTGATCGCGCATACATGTTGCTGCTCGAGAAAGAGGAAGGAACTGGCGCGCCGGTCCTTGTCTGCAAGGCGATGAAGACTCGGTCATCGGCGCACAATGAACTGTCACAGGTTGAGATCAGCCGATCGATTTCAGATCAGGTCCTCAAACATGGCGCTTCAGTATTGACGCAGGATGCCTTGCACGACCCGCGGTTTCAGGAACATCGCTCGATTGCCCTGGGCGGAATAAGATCGGTCATGGCCGTTCCACTCGCTCTCGAAGGGAGAGTGCTCGGCATGATTTATGTCGATAGCCCTTTCCACACGAACAGATTCACCGAGAGAGATCTGCAACTGCTGACGCTGATTGCGGGTGTCGCGGCAATTCGAATCGAGAATGTACATCTGCTCGAAATGCAGCAGGAGAAGAAACGACTTGAGAACGAGCTCGCGGTGGCGAGCGAGATCCAGTTACGATTGCAACCGGCCGTTCCGCCCCCAATTCCCGGTTATGACCTGATTGGCGTCAGTTTTCCGTGCTACGAGGTCGGAGGAGATTATTACGATTTTATCGCCAAGCGCGATGGCCGCTTTGCGATCGCGCTTGGCGATGTTTCCGGTAAGGGAACTGGAGCCGCGTTGCTCATGTCATCGGTTCACGCGGCTGTGCGTGCTCAGACCACGACGCGCCTCTCGGCTAGCGAGGTGGTCAGCGAAGTCAACATCTACATTCACGACAACACGCCATCGAATCGGTACGTGACACTCTTCTATAGCGAACTCGATGCTCGAACTCACGAGCTGACGTATATCAATGCCGGGCACAATCCACCGCTGCTGGTGCGTGCCAACGGGGAAGTAACGCGTCTGGATATTGGGGGCTTTCCGGTAGGGATCACTCCTGATGGCGAATACCGAGAGGGGTGGGCGCAACTCTTTCCGGGCGATGTTCTGGTCATTTACTCGGATGGCGCGAGTGAGAGCCAGAACGAAGAGGGTGACGAGTTCGGTGAAGGGCGTCTGTTGGAGATTGTGCAAAAGAATCGCACGCGCACAGCGGCAGGGATACGCGACCGGATTGACGAGGCCTTGACTCAGTTTGTTGGCAAGGCCAAGACGATCGACGATCTGACTTTGGTCATTCTCAAACGAAAGGCCGAGTAGCGAGGGCGCAAACAGTTGGAAATGCGAAGGGCGGAAAGGTGATGGGCGGGCTTCGAGAACTCATCCTGATTCCGATTCTCTCGCTGATTCCGTGCGCTCTCTGGCTCTGGTACTTTGCAAGCCAGAGTCGCTACAAAAGACCTTCCCCAAGGGTTATTGGGCTCACCTTCCTGTTCGGGGCGCTGGCGACGATCCCGGCTTTTATCATCAGCTTCACCGGTCAGTCCCTCTGGATTTCGCTGTTTGGACGAAATCAGCTGACTCACCTTGCCATCCTCTGCTTCATCGTCGCGCCCGTCGAAGAACTGGTCAAACTGCTTGCCGTATACGCCTACGCTTATCGTCGGCCCGAATTTGATGAACCGCTTGATGGAGTAATCTATAGCGCGTCTGCCGCGCTCGGCTTTGCCGCGATCGAGAATCTGATCTACTTCACCCAATCGAGCCCGTTGCTTGTTTTGCTCCGGGGGCCGTTGACAAATCCGGGACACGCACTTTTCTCAGCGCTTTGGGGTCTCAGTCTGAGCCGCGCGAAAGCCGCGCCCAATCTTGCCGGCAAGCGCTTCTCGATCATCGCCGTCGGTTGGCTGCTGGCCACGATGCTTCACGCTACTTTTGACCTGTTGCTCATGGCCGCGGCGGAGCAGCACCTGCTTTTCTTTGGTGTTCTTGCGGGAGCAATGATTCTGCTTTTCTTCTGGGTTCGGGCACGCATCCACTTCTACCGTGATGCCTCACCTCATCGAGAGGGGACGATGCTTGTTCAGAACCGCGTGTTTTGCCAGGAGTGTGGGAAGAAGGGAATGGCGGGAACTCAGTGCTCAGGTTGCGGGAATCATCTGCCCGAACCTGAGGAGATGGTCTTGTGTCCGCTATGCACGACGCAACAGCGCCCCGGCGCGAAATTCTGTTCCCGGTGCGGTGCTGATATGAGAGTACCTGCGGCTGAGAATCTGAACACGCGCCCGCATTTCGTCGTCATCGCACCGGGCGGCGAAGAGCGCATCGCCTACGTCCTCAACCGGGATGAGATTCAGATAGGCCGGACTCTGAACAACCAGTTTGTGGTCGAGCACCCTTCCGTTTCAAAGCGGCATGCACGCGTGGTGGCTGACGCCAGCGATTATGCACTCCATGATCTGGGGAGCATCAATGGCACCTTCGTCAACGGCCGCCGCATCACGACGGCTCGGCTTGAAGACGGCTGTGAAGTTCGCTTCGGGCACGCCAGCTTCGTTTACCGCGCGCCTCAAACGTAGTAACGGACTACCCACTCGGCCGCACAGACAGGCTTGTCACCACCCTCGCGCTCCACGGTGATTGCCCACGTTGCCTGTAATCCCCCCTGGATATCCTCGAGTGAATTGAGGATGACGCGCGCGTGGATCAGCGAGCCCGACGGAACCGGGGCTGGAAAACGAACGCGGTTGAGACCGTAGTTGATCGCCAATCGAAGACCGCCGCGAAAGGACACAGCCTGCGACATGAGGACGCTGAGCAAAGAGAGCGTCAGGAAGCCGTGAGCAATCGTCGCCCCGTATGGGGATTCGGTTCGCGCGCGCTCGACATCCGAGTGAATCCACTGGTGGTCGCCGGTTGCCTGCGCGAACTGGTCGATTCGCTCCTGGGTGACTTCAAGCCAATCGGTGACAGCGACCTCCTGGCCCACCATCTGGCGCAATTCGTTCGGTGTTTCAAGCTCTCTTCTGGACATACTTTTGATTTTGGATTT
>JBDTUW010000040.1:0-12863 GCA_040007555.1 Acidobacteriota bacterium
CGCATCAGATGGGCGCGCCGGCTGGCATTCGCAAGACCGGCCCGTGGCAGGTTTGCCTGTCAGGACTGATGAGCACGCAGGCGATCAACAGCCAGTTCTATCTCGACCGGCAGGGCAACATCAGTGTGTTCCACCAGCGGCTCGGTCTCATCATCACGGGCGCGAACTCGAAGCGGCAGCCCGAGCTCGCAACCTTTTCCGAAAAGCTGCTCGGGCAAACTGTGCACCTGCCGATCAGCACGCGGCTACAGATGAGCGATGCACAGGACCGGCTCTCGCTCGCTTACAATACATTCTTCAGCGACCTCTACGTGCCGACCCCTTCGGAGCACGAGTTGATCCTGCGCTTTGCGATCACGGGCCGAGGAAGTCCGGCGGACGACCCACGTTTGACCTTGCAATTGTGTTTGAAGGCGGGCGAGACGCTTGAGACTGGCGCGGGCAAGAAGGTTGTGTTGGGAGCGGAACGAATGGAACTGCCGCCGGATAAACTGGGCGGCTGGATTCGCCATCGCGGTTGGACGATGAAGCTTGATCCGGCATCGCGATTGGTCTGGCCCGTCTATCCGCACAATCCTTATACGAACACGCCGGAGACTGCCATCGAGCACGCTGTGGGCGCGCTCAGCGTGCCGCTGCGTTTGAAACCGCACCCTGGACGTTACATCCGAACCGGTGAACAGGAGATAGTGTTCACCCTCACGGTGAACTGAAAGGAGAAACAAGCGATGGAGGCCTTGTTGCAAGACCTGCGCTACGGCGCCCGAATGCTAATCAAGCAACCCGGCTTCACTTTGATCGCTGTTTTCACACTGGCGCTGGGCATCGGCGCAAACACGGCGATCTTCAGTCTCGTCGACGCGATCCTGTGGCGGCAGTTGCCGGTTAATCAGCCCGCGCGCCTGGCTGCCGTTTATGCCACAGCCGGAGACGGCACGGGCTATCGTTCTCTCTCTTACTCCGATTTCACGTACTACCGCGACAATCAAAGCAGCTTCTCCGGCCTGGCGGCCTATGTGCGGATTCCGGTGAAATGGCACAGCGGCGATCAGATTGAACAGATCGGTTCGGAACTGGTCACAGGCAATTTCTTCGGCTCGGTTATTCGCCAGCGAAGATGATCGCAGAACAACCATGACTACACGATCATTGGCGTTGCGCCCGCCGCTTTCAGCAGCGTCGTGCCTGACTGGGGGAAAAGCCTGATGTGTGGCTACCGATGATGATGCAGCCGCAGGCGATGCCGACCGGCAGCGGAGTTGATCTGCTGCGCGACCGCGATTCGCGCTGGCTGCTGGGAATCAGGCGTTTGAAAGACGGCATTGATCTCGCGTGGGCTGAGGCAGAGATCAAAATACCTGCAGCACAGATTGCCGCCGCGTGGCCGCAGTACAACGAAGGCAGGTCGGCCATTCGCCAGTCAGGCTAGGTTCTGGCCGGAATATCGGCGGCTTCACTACAGGAGAAACAGCTGTGACAATGCTATTTGCGCAACGGGGAAGATTGCTCTCAACATTCATTCTTCTGGTTCTTGCGACCTGCAACGTCTGCGCACAGGAGGTCTTCGCCACCTTCGAGAAACCGGAAGAGATCGCCGCGATCAAAGTGTCAGACGGCGTCCGCATCGCCGCCTCCCAACGCTTTCCGGCGTGGAATGCGAATTCGCTTGAAACGGCCTTTCCGCCCACTGGCGGGACAATCGAATTGACGCAGATTCCACAGGACTGGCGCAGGAACGAAGCGCTGCTGCTTTTTGCGTGGAGCATGCAAACGGCGGAGTTGAAGTTGTGGCTGCGTGATGCAGATGGCGGGCGATTCACGCACACCTTTTCGCTTCGCACCGGCGTCAATCATCTACAACTGCGGTTGTCGAATCTGCGCTCCGTTGATCTGCAAAAGATGCGCTCGCTGATGATTGAATCGTCTCGCGGCGCGCTCGTTTACCTGGACTATTTTGCGCTCGACCGATTTCATCCCGTGCTGCAGGAACGCGGGCGCTGGGACATTGACTACTCGATGTCTATCGTCACGCCGCATGTTGCGTGGGCGAAGCCTTTCGCCCAGGGACAGATCAAGACCTTCGCGATTGCTGATGTTGCTGACGGGCGCGGGATCATTGAGCTCGCGGAGCGGCTCGACCTGGATTTCAAGGCCACCACCATTGGCCGTAATCCAGGTATGAACAAGTGGGGCTTCGGCGATTTCTACACACAGCGCAGCTCCGGCGGTGAGTTCTGGGAAGCGGCCTATAGCCTGGCGCACACCTATATCCTCGACGACCTGCTCAATGGTCCTGCGTACGACGTGATCCTTTGGCCAGGTCTGCACAGTTGGGAGAGCTACCCGGCGGAGCTTCGCAACGAGATTCGCCGCCGCGTGGAAGCGGGCGCAGGACTGGTACTCTTTTATCCAAACAGCAAAGAGAGTGAATTATGGGGCATCTCGCCGCTTGTCAAAACGGAAGAGATCGATCTCGGTAAGAGCGCCGAGCGACGCAGTCTCGATCAATCACCATGGCTCGCGAAAGGCGATCATTACATCACGCGAGGAGTTCCGCTCGATGCGTTTCCCTGGGGACATCTGAACGTTGCCGTATCGCAAGCGACTGGCGATGTGCTGCTCGAAACCTCAAGCGGCAACCCCGTGCTGGCCGTGAAGACGCTGGGCAAAGGGCGCGTTGTCGCGTTCGGTTACAGCGAGCGCGGGATGATCCCTGAAGTCGAGAACAATTTCGAGACCGGCCTGCATTACCCCTATCACGAATACCTCTGGTCATTAGTCGCGCGCGCAGTCGTGTGGGCCGCGAAGCGCGAACCGAAGGCAGCGATACGAAAGCTGCAGTCATCCCGCAACAACCTGATCGTCACACTTGAAAACGCACCGCAAGGCGCTGAGGTCGTCGCAACCATCCGCACCAGTTTTGGTGAAATCGAAGCGCAAATGTCGTCGCCGGTTACGCGACCAACGGTTGCGCTCGCCATCCGGAAACCGCTTTCTAGCGGACGCCATTTCGCCGAAACGCAATTGCTCGAAAAAGGGCGCGTGATTGATTGGGCGACTCAAACGTTTGAGGTCTCATCCCAAACCACGATCCGGGCTCTCGCACTGGAAAGTGATCGCGTCACACTCGGCGGTCAAGTCAACGTCCGTTTGCGACTGCAATCGGCGCAGCCAGTCGATTGCACAATCATCGCCCGCCTCTTCGACAACTACGACCGGTTGGTGGATGAGCGCCACTATCCGATCAAAGCGCAGGGCGACACTGAACACGCGATCAGCCTTGATTCGACGGGCGCGCTCACACATCTGGCCCGCGTGGATTGCGAAGTGCGGGCGAATGGTCTGCGCCAGGATAGGCGGATCAACGAGGTTTTCATCCTTCAACCTCGCGTCTGGCCCCGCATCTGGGATGACTACGACATCGTGATGTACCGCTTCGGCCCTGACCCGATGCCGGGAATCTGGCCGGAGATTGATCGGCAACTGCGGCGGTTAAATGTCACAACGCTGTCCTCCTACACGCTCAGCCACAGCATGCACGCCAATTACAACGTCCAGGCGCAGACGCGCATCAGCGGTCAGGAATCGCCCGACGGCGGGAAGCGCGATTATTACAGCCGGATGAAAAAGAGGTATGCCGAAACGCACGACCAGCAAACGCTGGTGCGTGAACACTGTCTCAACGATCCGTCCTACCGTGACCTTGTGCGTCAGGAACTCAATCAACTGGCGCACCCGTGGATTCCGCTCAGTCCATTGTCCTATTACGTCTATGAAGAGCCGTCGTTGACCTGTTACGAAGATGATCTCGATCTCTGTTTCTCAACGCATTGCATGAAGGCCATGCGCACCTGGCTGAAGGGAGAGTATGAAACGCTGGCGGCGTTGAATCAGCAATGGAGCACGCGCTTTGACTCGTGGGAGGGGGTCGTGCCAGACGACACATATCAAGCGCAGGCGCGCGGCAACTACTCCGGGTGGGCGGATCATCGCACGTTCATGGAAAAAACGTACGCGGAGACTTTCGAGTACGTGCTGGGCGAGCTGCACAAAATTGATCCGGAGGGCATTTTGCTCAATTCCGGCACCCAGGTGTCCGGCGCGCACAATGGTTGCGATTACAGCCGCATCAATCAATTCACCAAACACCTCAATGCCTATGAAGGCGGCAATCAATTCGATTTTCATCGCAACTTCAACCCGGAAGTGAAAATCTCCGGCGGCGCGGGCTATGGCGTGCTGGGCAAAGATGTTTTCTACAATTTCTATCGCAACCTTTTCAAAGGGGCGAACGGCGGCGCGTACGTGTTCTGGCAATATTCGACGCTCGACCCCGATTTGACAATGAGCCAGAGCGGCGAGGATATGGTTGCAGGCTTCGGCGAACTGCGCGGTGCGGGCATCGGAAAACTTGTAGGTACGGGAACGCCCGACAACAACGGCATCGCCATTCACTATTCTTATCCAAGCATCCACGGCGCGTGGATCGTGGATGGGACGATCGAACCGGAGGTCGTCTACGATCCAAGCAGCGCCACGATGCGACGGTTCAACGCCAACCGTGATGGGTGGGTCAAGGCTTTGCGCGACGCCGGGCTGCAATTCGATTTCATCGCGTACGGCGATGTGGAAGAGGGCAAGCTGGTCAGCAAAGGTTACAAGACCTTGATCCTGCCGATGAGCATTGCGCTTAGCGACAAGGAAGCCGCCGCCATCCGCGCGTTTGTGCAACGTGGCGGCACAGTCATAGCCGACGCCTTGCCGGCCGTCATGGACGAGCATTGCAGGTTTCGTGACGGGAGCGCGCTGGCCGAGTTGTTCGGAGTTACGCCAACGCGCGCCAGCCGCGAGAGCATCGTTGCGATGCAGGGCGAACCTGCGCTGAAACCAGCCGGGGCGCAGGCTTTGCTGACTGAAAGTGGTCGGCAGCTCCTGCTCGAGCACACACTGGGGCAGGGTCGCACGTACTTGCTAAACTTTTTCCTCGACCGTTATCCCGAAGACAAGCTGGAAGGCCGCGCTCAGCCGACGCGGGCGAAATTGCAGCGCGTCTTCAGCGCCGCCGGAATGAAGCCGGCAGTCAAGCTGGAATCGCTGGCGGGCCAGCCGGTCACAGATTGCGAGACCTATCTCTTTAATCAGGGCACGACGCAGTTGCTTGGCTTGGTGCCGGACAAAGAAAAACCAGCGGCGCAGAGGGTGCGCATGATCTTCAATCAAACGGGCGCGCTTTACGACGTGCGACAGCGGCGTTACGTCGGTTCAGGCACTATCTTTGAAACTGAGATCGAACCGGCTGTACCGCGTCTTTTCGCGCTGATCGCAACGCGCATCAATGACTTGGAATTGCAATCATCCAGGGAAGCAAAACTGGGCGCAGAAGTAACCATCAATTTTCGCGTGCGGGGCCTGAGTCAATTGCGCTCCGTGGTCAGGGTCGCGGTGACCGATCCTGCAGGCCGCGAGGTCAGTTTCTATGGCGGCAACCGGGATTTGATCAAGGGTGCGGGCAGCATCAGTTTCAGAACCGCGCGCAACGATCCACAGGGAGTCTGGCGCATCGCGGTCACCGAAATCATCAGTGGAGAAACCGCCAATGCAGCAATCACGATTCAATAGAACCTGGGGACGCCGACTTTCCCCGGCGTTGCTCCTGGTCCTGCTCTGCTGTCTTCACGCGCAGGCTCTTGCGCAGAATTCAGACCAGGTTAGCTTCGCGCGCGGCACGCTGGAGATTCCCACATACACCTTCAGCCGCTCTGAAACGGTCGCGCCACTTTTCAAAGCCGCGGACAGCGGGGCAGTCTACCCATATGCGAGGCTCGACCATGATTCGCTCAGTCGTCGGCCCGTTCCTACTCGCTACGAATCACTGACGCTGGAAAACGAATACCTGCGTGTCGAACTGCTGCCTGAACTCGGTGGACGCATCTGGTCGGCGCGTGACAAGACGACGAACCGCGAAATCTTCTACCACACCAGCGTCATCAAACCGACCGCCTACAACCAGCGCGGCGGTTGGCCGGCGGGCAACCTCGAAGTCTATGGCCCGTACGACGCGCATATGCTGACGTGGCCGGGCGAGCCGTGGCCGTGGGCCTTCGAGCAACACGCGGATGGCAGCGCGACGATTGTGCTTTCGCACATCGATCATTTCTTCCGCAATAAGGTTTCGCTGGCGGTGACGCTGTATCCGAGGCGAGCCTTTATCGAACTGAAAATCCAATTACGGAACAGCAACGCACTCGCCAACCGCTACCTCCTCTGGACGAATGCGGGCGTTGCGGCGAGCGACGACACGCGCTTCGTCTACCCGATGACACGCACTATCGGACACGATAGTTCCGAGTTGAGCACGTGGCCTGTCGCTCGTGGCGTTGATTTGAGTTGGCAGCGGAACAACCGGAATATGCTCGGTGTTTTCGGACTCGATCTCTACGACAATTTCATCGCGGCTTACGATTCCAAGGCCGACTACGGCACAATCTGTTACACCGACCGCAGGATTGCGCGCGGGGCGAAGACCTGGACCTGGGGTGTCGGCGAAGCCGCGCGACGCCAGATGGAGTCCTACACTGACACGGACGGTCCGTACATCGAAGTCCAGAGTGGGCGGTTCGTTTGGGATGGCAATTACGAATTCATCGAGCCTGGCAAGCGCGATGGTTGGACCGAATATTGGTACGGCGCGGGCGGTCTGGGTGAGTTGACGACGGCGACGCGCGACGCAGCAATCTTCTTCGGAGTGCAGGGACAAGCGGCCGGGCTTGCAGTGAAGTCAACCGGGAACTTTCCTAACGCATCATTTGAGCTGAAAGCAGGCGCGAGCGTCGTCTGGAGCGCTCGACAAGACCTTATCGTTGGCAGACTCTATAGCACGCAAATCCCCCTGCCGCCTGCGGCCGCGCAGCAGGTGCTGCAATTGACGATTCACTCGGCCAGTGGCGATTCGCTGGTGCGGTACCTGCGGCATCCTGACGGCAAACAGCCGACCACCGTCTTCGCCGCCGATTCCATCCCGCGCAAGTTCGCCGCGCTGGAAGGGCTGACGGCTGAAGAGGCGTTGCAAAAGGGGCTGACGCACGAAAAGTTCGGCGAGATCGAAGCGGCGCAGCAAGCATATCAAGCCGCGCTCAGGAAAGACGACCTCTTCACCACGTCACACCTGCGGCTTGGATTGATCGCGCTGGAGCGTTCGCTGCACGACGAAGGCGTCGCGCATTTCCAGCAAGTCCTCTTGCGAGATCCGGCCAACGGTGAAGCGCATTATCACCTCGGCGTCACATTTTTCGAGCTGGAGAAGAATGACGAAGCGGAGTTGCATTTCACGCGCCTGCTGCCTTCCGCTGCGAAGTTCGAGCAGCGCGATTACTGGCTGGGGCTGCTCAAATTGCGTGCGGGCAAGCTGGGCGAAGCCGCCATGCTGATTTCATCAGCTGCAGCCGCCACTCCCACGCAGTTGCAGATGCGCGCGGCCAATGCTTTCTGCCTGCGTAAACTTGGGCGTAGCGCGGAAGCGGGCAAGGAAGTCGAAGCAATGTTGAAACTCGACCCCACCAACGCCTTCGCCCACGCGGAGAGAATCTTTCTCTCCAATCCGCAATCGACGATCCAAATTCCGGAATCCGACCTGCTCGACCGCGCCTGCGCCCGCCACGCGCAGGGCTATTTGGAACTGTCGACGGAATACTTCCGGCTGACGGCGTGGGCGGAAGCACGCGTGGTGCTGGAGCGCGGCCTTGCCGTTGCGGCTGCGAGTGGAGAAACGCCGGATCCGCTGCTGCACTACTTTCGCGCTTACACCGCCGACCGCAGCGGTAATGTGGTTACCGCGCGTCAGGCAATCGCCGCCGTGCGCAACCAGCAACTTGAGCTTGAAATCTTTCCGTTCCGTCGCGAGACCATTCAGATTCTCAACCGCGCTCTCGTAATCGAACCGAATGACGCCAATGCAGCGTGTCTTCTGGCTGAGATTCTTTACCACCACGCGCGCACTGACGAAGCGATGGCCGCGTGGCGAAGGGCGCTTAAATCCGATCCGCATTACTTTTCAGCTTTGCGCGATCTCGGTCTGGCGTTGATGGAAGCGGGAAAAAGCGAAGAAGCGCTGTCATTACTCACCCGTGCCTCCGAGCGGCGCCCAGAACATCTGGTGACGACCCTGCTGGTCGCGCGTTTGCAAACCAGCGCCGGCCGCGTGGGGATCGCACGGCAAGCCATCGAGCGCGCACTGCAGAAACAACCCGACAATGATCGTTTGATTGAGACTCGTGCCTGGGTTGAAGCGCAAGCGGGGCAATATGCGCGCGCCATCGAAGTGCTGACGGAGCATACCTTCGAGCCGAAGCATCAGTCGCATTCGTTGTTGCAGCTGTATCAAGCAACGCAATTGATGATGGCGCTCGATCAGGCGAGGCAGACGAAGTATCCCGCTGCGCTTGAGCGCATCCGCGCAGCCCAGCGCGTGCCATCCAATCTCGGGGTCGACGATTTCGCGGCCCTGGAGAGCGCTAGATTGCTGGTTTTTGAGGCGTTGTTGCATCAGGCATCTGGCGATGAAAAGGCATCGTCGTTGGTTTGGAGGGCTGCTGCGGCTATGCCGAGCGCGAGCAATAATGAAGAGGGCTTGTTTCGCGCCATCGCCCTGGCGCAAGCGGGCGAAGCCGCCCATGCGGAAGAATGGTTCAAAGATTTCCTGAGCGCCAACGAACGCGACAAACTAAGCAGCCGGATTGAAACACGGGCGCAGGCATTCTACCGAGCGGGCATCGACGCAGCTTTTCGCGGCACTCGCGCAGAGGCCCGTTCACAGTTTCAGCAGAGTCTCGAAACTGATCGCACATTTCTATGGGCACAACAGGCAATGGCCTGGCTCGATGCGGGACTCTTGGTGCCGTTGCAGAAAAAGTAAGTACAACCGAAGAAATAATTTGCATGACTGAACGCGCGACGGAATCGAATAGTCCAGCCGCAATCAGCGCCCCCGTGGCAGAGGGCGGCTTCAGGCGCGTCCTCTCGCTCCGGGACCTGGTCATCTTCGGCATCGCCTTTATCGGTCCGACCGCGCCTTATTCGATGTTCGGGATCGCCACCGTCAAATCACAGGGGCACCTGCCGCTGGTTTACCTGATAGCGATGGTGGCGATGAGCTTTACGGCTCTCAGCTACGGACGCATGGCAGCCGCCTATCCTGAGGCAGGCTCGACCTACGCGTATGTCACGAAGGCGTTGCACCCCGTCTTGGGTTTCTTTGCGGGGTGGGCAATGATTCTCGATTACATCCTGATTCCGATGCTGAGCGTTATCTTCGCTGCGCTCACCGCGCGGAAGGTCTGGCCCGGGATGCCCTATTGGATATGGGCTTTCCTCGCAACGGCGGGCATCACGGGCATCAACCTCTTTGGTATGCGGGTGACTTCGCGCGCCAACTACGTCATGAACGCAATCATGGGTGTCTCGCTGGTCTGGTTTATTGTGCTGGCGATTCGGGCGTTGCTCGGGGGAACAGGCGAAGGCACGCTCTTCTCCACGAAGCCGTTCTTCAATCCGCAGACGTTTTCGTTCAACGAAGTCATGGGGACCACTTCGCTGGCCGTACTCTCATTCATTGGCTTCGACGGCGTGAGTACGTTGGCGGAAGACGCGAAGAATCCGAAACGCGATATTCAGCGCGCAACAGTGTTGGTGTGCTTTATCGCCGGTGGTCTTTTCGTGCTTGAGAGTTATCTGGCCACCATGATCTGGCCTGATTTCCGGACGCTATCGCCGGTCGAGACGGCATTCATGGATGTCGGCAAACTGGTAGGCGGGCCGGCGCTCTTCTACTTTCTCTCATTCGTGCTGGTGGTAGCAGGTGTGGCCGGCGCCGTAACGGGACAAGCCAGCGCCTCGAGACTGCTGTACGGTCTGGGGCGCGACCGGCTGTTGTCTTATCGCATTTTCGGCTTTGTTCATCCGAAACTGGGGACGCCGATCTACAGCGTACTGCTGATGGGGGCACTGCATCTGGCAGGGGCGCTGCTCTTGCAATATACAGAGGCGGCGGAACTGGTCAACTTCGGCGCCTTCATCGGATTCATGCTGGTCAATCTTTGTGTCATTCGGCATTACTGGTTGCGGCCTGGGCAGCGGCGAGGCGGACAGATTCTGACGAGTCGGCTCATTCCTGCCCTGGGATTTGCTATCTGTTTTTATATCTGGCTGCACCTTTCGCGCTTTGCGATGGCGCTTGGCGCGCTTTGGATGGCGATAGGATTTCTTTATCTGATGTTCATTACGCGAGGCTTCAGAAAGGGACTGATGGACTTGAGGCTGTAGTGCAGAAACTTATCGGTTGTGACAAACTGTTGAGTACTTCCCGGATCGCGCGCTGTCTCTGCATATCAGTGGCGACTTTCACCCTGATTGCTCTTACCCCGCCGATTACGCGAACTCAGCGCCTGAGCAGCGAATCGCTGCAAAGCACGCGAACGCAACGCGGTCATCGCCGCTTTTCCGCGCCGTCGCTTTACGCTGCGGGATCGGCGCGCAAGCTGCGCGTCACGGCAGGCGGGCTGGGCCTGGAGACCGGCACGCTAATTGAAGACGATGCACCCGGGAGCGGGGCCACGCATCGCCCGAATGCCTACGACGAGGTCAGCGGCCGGACCTGGATTCGCAAAGAGCTTGTGATCGACGCACCGCAGGCATTTTCAGCGCTGTTGCTCTTCAACGCCTCGCCGCCCGAAGGCGACCGGTCGCCGGACCTCGTCATTGACGTCAACGGGCGCGTGATGAGATTCCTCGATGGACCAAAGCAGGAAGATTTCTATCTACTTGCGCTTCCGGTTGAGTATCTGAAGGCTGGAACCAATATCATCATTTTTCGCGCGTCGGATGCGGGACCGGGCTGGCGTTTCCCCGTCTCTCTCGATGAGGAATATGCGAAAGGCTCTCGGGAGCGCACGTCAGCGCCGGGTCGCAGCGCAAAATCCAAAGACGGCGGCACGAGCTGGACGAAGCAGTTGGGACTGAAGGACAGCGTGCGTGGAGAATACGGAGTGCGCGTCTTTGTCAATCAGTACGCCGCCGCAGGCGCAGTCATCTCGCCCGTGCTGGATGTGGAGAGTCTCGCCGAGCCGGCGCTGCTTCCGCGCCCGATTGTCGCCGATACAGTCTCATTCAAAGCTGAAGCATATCTGCCACCGGGGGGAGGGAGCTTCAGGCTGCTGCTGCGCAGCGGCTCGACTAGGTTCCCTCACGCTGAAACCTGGAGCCAGTGGACGGCACTGTCAGCGGAGCAGATGGAAGCCGCGCCGCTCGGCGGCCGCTTTTTTCAATTCCAGGTGGAGCTGAAGACCTCAGACCCGTTGCTTTCGCCGCGCCTCTTCGCGATGGATTTGCAGTCCGCGTGGCGCGCCTCGCCCGCTTCGGGTGTTTATCTCACGAACAGCGACAATGAGCAGATCGTAGAGAGTCCGATTTCTTTTGAATACGAAGCCGCCGACCTGCCCGCGCTCATCCGATTCCGCGAACGACACAAGCTGGATGCAGTCGTCGCCGGAGCACAAACAGAGTTTGAGCGTATCCTGCGCCTACGCCAGTGGGTGGCGCGTCAGCGAAATGAACGAGAGGTGTTCGGCAGAGAGTACCCGGCCTGGGACGCAGACGACATTCTGCGCCAGACCTCGCAGGGCCAGTGCCTGATCGGCCATTGCATGCAGTACACGATTGTCTTTTTACAAGCCTGTCGCGCCTTTGGCATTCAGGGCCGCCACTTTTCCATCGACGGCTTCCGCGAGATGGGGCACGAGATCGCCGAAGTCTGGTCGAACGACTACCGCAAGTGGGTTTACATGGATGCTTCGCTTGACTGTCATTATTTCGACCGCGCGACCGGCAGGCCGCTCAATCTGCTCGAACTACACCGCGTCTTTGTCGAGACGTTTTACCGCGACGGTGAAACGCTGCTCAGCGTGCCACTGGCGGAGATGAAAACGAGAGTAAAGGCAGTCGGCAAAAACGTGCCGATAGACTGCTCCGAAGGCGGCTTCTCTTACGGTACGCCGAAAGCCTCCCATGACTGGTGGTGGGAGCACGGATATCTTGCCGCTGGCTTCCTGCGGCTGACGCCGCGCAACACCTTTCTCTCTGCGCCCGCGCCTGTGCCGTTCAATCAGGGCAACAGCGGGTCGAATTGGAATGGTTTCGTGGTTTGGGAGGACAGTCGGACGCCGCGCCTGCCGGTCTATTCTCAGTACACTGATAAATCCTCAGATCTGTACTGGACGCTCAATCAGGCACAGATTGCGCTCAGCGGCGGCGCGGCGAAAGGGACGCTGCAAGTGGAGTTCAGGAATTCCATGCCGTTTTTTAAGAAGTACCTGGTACGCAGAGGTGGTGGAGATTGGCTAGAACTTCCTTCTTCATTCATTTGGCAGCTGGTGGTGGGACGCAATCGTCTGGAAGTCAAACCGCTGGACCGCATGAACCGCGAAGGAATCACGAGTGTCGTGGAACTGAATTATCAATAGAATCCTTAATGCCAGCCGCTTCGCGACGACCAATCTTGGAGTGCGGGGGCTTGCCGCCGCCTTTCTTTCGCTGCACCTTGGTGCAGCGGTGGCGTTGCCTACCGCAGTTGGCCGCGACTAAGGAGTTGGACCAGGGTGGCACTAACTAAGAGCGATGACGCGCTGCACAAGTGCCGCGAAGAAAGGCGGCGGCAAGCCGCCGCACTCCAAGATTGGTCGCCGCGTAGCGGCGACTGCACCGCTTCGGGAGAGGTTTCACTGGCAAGTCTAGTTTTCAAAGAACAGGAGAATCAGTTATGGAATCAATCAAGCGACGTCACTTCATCAAACAAGCCGGAGCCGGAACCGCTG
>JBDTUW010000041.1:0-12862 GCA_040007555.1 Acidobacteriota bacterium
CAGACCTTCAGCCGCAGTCCCAGTGAGCGCCGTAGTTGTTTCATTGCGGATCGAGGCCGTGACCGCATACCGCGTTGCTGTGACCAGCAAACAACCGCTTGTTAGCAGCAACGCCGTGCGAATGATGAGTGCGAAAGGTGAATTCATAGCTGACCGTCAGAAGCAGAACTACGCGCCGATCTGAATCGGGCGCGGCAAACGGGCGGCAGTGAGGCGCCCGACATTCGGTGTGCCGAAGGCTCTGCTCGGCGCATTGAAATTACCGCGATTTAGCGAATTAACAAAGTCGCGGCTGGAGAATATAGATTCCGGCTTTGCTGCTCTCGCAGAAGGAATCAGAGTCCGCGACATCCCGTCGATAGCAATTTTCGCCCCTTGGCAGCGGACTCGGTGGCTTGGATTGGGCCGAAGTGCGGTCCCGCATCGAGACAGCGATGCGAGAGCTGAGCGACGTCAGGGTCGTAGTGCTCGAACCTGCCGGCGAGTCTTCTGACGTGCGCGTCCTCATTCGCGCGATGTACCAAAGATGGCGGCAGGTCGAGCCGCATTTCAATGACCAGTTCGGTAACATTGAGTGGACGGACGTGGACCGCGTTAGAAATTTGATCACCGAGGATATCCCGGCAAGAGTGGCTGCGGACACCGCGTATCAGAATGCGCAAAGAATTGCGATAGGCAGAAGGCGGGTATCGAGCACGACAAGGCGTTGGAACGCGTGATGACCGCGCTGCTGAAGGATCGCACTCAGTTGTTCAAGGAGTTCCCGGGCAGCGAGTCGGTCAGGCGCTGGATGACGGGTATGCTGTCCGCGAGAACGTATCGGCCACTTGGCACGGACGCGATTGGGATAGTAACCGTCCACGCATACTTGTCGTAGCTCTGGAGAAATGTCACCGGCGGTCAGCCGCTTACCAGACGTCCGAGTGATGTCGGGGTTAGGTCTCCGTCTGCGCCCTCTTGTCAGGGCTTGGAACTGAGCGGGCCCGCCCGGTAAACCTCTCGTCCATCAACCACAGTGACAACTGCTTCGATATCTTTGATCTCATCCACGGCACAGGTCAGCATGTTCTTCGAGATGACCACCAGATCGGCAAGTTTGCCAGGTTCGAGTGAACCTTTGAGCTTCTCTTCAAAAGTCAGGTAGGCTCCGTTAATCGTCCACATCCGCAGTGCTTCTTCTCGGCTAAGACGCTGTTCGGGATTGATCACCTTGCCATCGACCGTGGTGCGTGTGATCGCCATCCACATTCCGAAAAATGGATGATAAGGGTTGACCGAATGACGAGCGTCGAAACGGATCATGTGGTCTGAACCGCCCGCGACCACTACTCCGGCATCGAACAGCGATCGCAATGGCAGAAAGTCTGCCATCCGCGCCGGGCCAAGGATTGTTCCTAAAACCGCTGCGTCGAGGTGATGCCAGGCGGGCTGGCAATCGAAAACGACTCCAAGTTTTGCGGCTCGTGCAATCGCTGCTGCGTTCGGAAAGTTACCGTGCGTTACCGTAAAACGCCGATCGCGAATCGGCTTTTCGCGATCCGCGGCGGCATATGCGTCGAGCAAGACATCGAGCGATCCACCGCCAGTGACATGCGCGGTCATCTGCCAGCCAAGCTCGTTTGCTGCACGTGCGACCTCAAACACATTTTCACGCGGCACCGCAAGTACACCGCGGTATTCCGGATCCTGATAGCCATAGATTTCCGTCTTCGACCCGTAAGGCTCGCGGAGATAGGCTGTCCCAGTCAGAATCCCGCCATCGAGGACCAATTTGAGCGATCCAACTCGCAGCCACTCGTCACCCCAGCCAGTGACAAACGGAATCCGTTCGACCTCTTCCAGGGCTTGTCGAGGAGTTCCCTGCCCACTGATGCGATAGGTAACATAGGATCGCACCGTCATCTCACCGCGACGACGAAGGTCCTGATAAGCGCGAAAGCCTTCGGCCCCCTGACCACGATCGATTGTGCTGGTGATTCCGACGCGGTTGTACGCGTGCTGCATTTCTCTAAGCGCCCACAACAAGTCGTCCGGCGACGCTTCCTCCTCGCGCCTGTATTCGAGCAACAATTGTGACGCTCCGAGGATTAGCCCCGTCGGTTCGCCATCAGCATCCTTCAGTATCTTGCCATTGGCTGGTTGCGGTGTGTCCCGCGTAATGCCGAGCTTGCGAAGCAGCAATGTATTGACTACCGACGCATACCCGTTATCGGCGATCACCAGCCTGTCGGCTGCGGCAGCGTCAAGTTCACCTCTAGTTGGGTAACGATGCTCTTTCAACCGTGGTGAGAAGACTTTTGGGATAAGAATGACTTTTTCTGGTGGAGTAGTCTTTGCACGCCTGCGAACATACGCCTGAATGTCGGCGATGGAGCTCATGACAGGCAATGGTTCGTGGCGTTCACTAAGCGCGGCGCTGATCGGATGGGTATGGCTGTCCATCAAACCGGGGATAACCGTTTGACCATGGAGATCTATCTTTCGCGTCTGGGCATGAGCGTATCTGAGAACGGTGGTGTTTGAACCAACAGCAAGTAATCGATTGCCGCTGATCGCAACCGCTTCTGCCAGCGGATGCTCCGCCCAGAGGGTAATTATGTGTCCATTGAAGTAGATGGTGTCAGCTTGTTGCTGGACAAACCAGTTGGGCGTCATACCGAAAAGGAGCAAAAGCGTAACTATCAAACTCATAATCTACCCTGCGAAATTTGTAACGTGGATCACATCGTTTTGGGACGCGGCATCTTCGCCAGCTAACAGCCGCGAATGATCACAGACCAAGGAGGCTGGCCCCAGTGCGGAGTTTGTCGGATAGATCGTCTCTGGCACCGTCTATCGCAGCCAACGGTCAAGATTCGCCGCCACAAAATCATCGTCGTGAAGATGCGGATAATTTGCTGAAATGCGGTCGATCTCCTCCATCTGTCCGGGCGAGAGGTCTTCAACGGGGTCCAGGCACCAGCGACCTACGAGTAGTCCCTGCCTTCGCAGCACTTCATGAAGCCCGGCGATGCAACCGGCGAAGGCATTCTCCGCATCGAAGAGAACCGCGTTTGCGTCGGTGGTTTCCGCGGACCGCGCCAGCAGGGACCAGGCATCGTGACCACCGTTTTGCTTGCATTGTTGGACCGAGTCGAGGAGTTCGACTGCGCGCTTGGTCCAGACCGCCCAATGCCCGAGGAGACCTCCCTGAAACTGTACCGAGACCGGTTTGCCCTCTCGTTTCATGCGAAATTCAGTCAGCAGATCGCCGACGATGTTGTCGTCATTGCCCGTATAAAGAGCTATCTCGCCCTCTCGACCGCTGTCGACCAGGGCGCGTACGACATCAATTGTTTGATAACGATTGAAGGGCGCGACCTTGATCGCGACGATATTCTCGATCTCGAGGAATTCGCGCCAGAACCGATAGTCGAGCCTCCGGCCCCCGACGGCAGGCTGAAGGTAGAAACCAATGATCGGGATAAGCTGGGCAATGATTTGGCAGTGCTCTACCAGGGCCGATGGTGTTTCCTGCCCCAGCGCACTAAGGCTCAATAATCCCGCGTCGTAACCAATTTCCCTGGCGAATGTGGCCTCGCTCGTTGCCTGTTGGGTAGGCCCACAGATGCCGGCGATCCTTATCAGTCGCGTTCCGCTCCGCTTTTCGAATTCGCGGATGGTTTCAATGGCCAGCCGCAATACTGGTTGAAAAAGCCCCACCTGAGGATCCCGGATGGCAAACTGCGTCGTGTGGACCCCGACTGCGATACCTCCGGCACCAGCGTCGCAATAGTAACGCGTCAGCGCGTTCTGCCGGCGTTCATCAAGTTTTCGCTGGGCGGTCAATGCAAGCGGATGTGCGGGAATAGCGAGCCCGCGGAGCAGCGACTCGTTGAGCGCTTTTGCAATCAGTTTGAGTTGCCTCCTTCAACAACGTGCGCACGGCCACCAAGTCTTAGCCGGTCTGTCATCCAATCGATCCTCAATAGCGGCCGTCGGTGACTTCAAAATGAGTGGGTTTGCCAAGGCTGGCGCCGCCGACAGTGATCCAGTGCGCTACCCATTCCATTAACTGCGTCGAGGAAACCACCGGAGCACCGAAATGTGAATGGCACTGCGATGCATTACTGAGGAGAGCCGTCTCGAGCTCGGTACCCGTCATCACAGCATCGCGGTCAAATGCGCGTGCGAAGAACTCTGCGGCCTGTCGCACAGAGATTGTTTCAGGGCCAGTGACGTTTAGAATCCGCGGTGGCGATTCACACACCTCCAGAGCGCGCAGGGCATAAGAATTTGCATCTCCCTGCCAAATGACATTGAAGTGCCCCACCGCTAGATCAACTGCTTTCCCGTCGTAGACTTTCCGCGCAATATCAACCAGGACACCGTAGCGGAGGTCGACAGCATAGTTGAGTCGAAAGATCAGTGCTGCCGTGCCATTGAGATACGAGAAGTATTCGAATATGCGTTCCCGACCGAGACACGACTGCGCGTATTCGCCCTGTGGCATTGGTGCGTCCGTCTCGATCGACCCTCCCGACGCGGGGCTCACAAATGGATAGACATTTCCCGTCGAGAAAGCCACGATCCGCGACCTCGAATACCGATCCGCAATGACTCCGGGTGCGTAACTGTTTATCGCCCAGGTGATATCCGCACGAGCTGTCGAGCCAAACTTTCGCCCTGCGAGAAAGAAAACATTCTCACTGAGGGGCAGCGTTTCGATCTGTTTGCGATCCAGAATATCGCATGCAATTGTCTCAACGCCGGAGGCCTCGAGCTCCTCACGAGCTTGAGGAGAAGAGTAACGGGAGACAGCAATCACGCGTCTCCCACTCGCGGCAGCTTCGGATGCACGTTTGATGCGACGGGCGAGTGATGGTCCCATCTTCCCACCCGCGCCGATAACAAGGACATCGCCTTCCAGGCGACGCATGGTCTCAACGTCGCCTGCGTTCGGAGCCGACAGTGCATCCTCAAGCTGGACTTCGGTTTCAATCGAGTGCAAGCGAGAATTCCTTTCACCGGACACGTGAAGTGAGTGCAAACTCAAAGACGAGAGTTTAGAACGAGCCGAAATGCCGGCAGGACTCTTCTATTTCCTCGTGACCCAGACTTCGATCCAGTCCAGGCGTGAAGATGCAGGAGTGCGGCCGCCGGCCATCAAGTCGGTGAATCCGATCTCCTCGACCCGGCTCAGATCAGGCCTTTCGACGGGTCGACCCTCGGTAATTGTGCTGATGTCCAGGGCTCTCCATCGCTGATCGGCGATGAGCGACTCTCGGATCCGCCAATCTTCGGACGGACCATCAGCCTGTTCGCTGACGATCCAGGTACCATCAGCCAGCTTGAGAATGAGACGGAGCTGTCGGAATCCCGTTTGTTTGGACCGCCAGCGGATCTTTGCCCCGCCGCCGAGATCAGCGATCAGCCGTCTGTGCCGGAGCGCGATCGCCCAGTTGCTTGTGCACTCGCCCGACCAGACGTAATAAGGATCGTCTTTGGGCTGGTCGTGATGGCTCTTCTTGATCTGATCCTTACCCGGACCATACCGGAACAGAATCAGATCTGGGTTTGCGACGTGGTCCTGAGTGATTGGTGTTGCGGCTGGGGATTCCTTCCAGTCTTCACGAAACATCAGAGTGGGACGTTCCTGCCATCCCAACAGCATGATCAGCAGGACCATCGGCGCCAATAAGTGCATGGGGTCTTTCCGGTTGGAGCGAAATGTCGAGCGCCTTAGCTGAGGACTACCTCTTGCTTGGCTTCGTCAAATGTTGCTCGTTTCCCACTGTGTAGAGCTGCGATCGTCATGCAAAGCGCGACGGAGTGGTTGTAACCAGCCTCGATGTCGGCAACCGGCGCTTTGCGCTGTCGTATGGAATCAACCCAGTTTCTCATGTGTGCGACCACGGCAGCATCAGCCTTCGTGTTCGGATCTGCCTGTTCGGTCGAGATACGCTCATCCGTGAGACTTCTCTCTGTCAGTGTTGTCGGTGGCGCTACTTTCTTGGCGTAGCGTTCGGTCAGCCCACCTTCTGGCGAAACCTTCCCCGTGCTCGCATTGAGCGTGCCATTGATCGAGTAGTACAGATCGCGGTTACCACCGGCTGAATTGTTCATGCGACTTGAGTAGACCGCCTGAAAGCCCTTCGCAGGGTTATCCAGCGGGCCGTAGTCAAACACAGCGGTGACGGTGTCGGGATTAGTGCGGCCATCGCGCCAGCTGTAGATGCCACCGTTGGCAACCACGCTGCGTGGACGCTTCAAGCCGGTAACAAATTGGAGCGCATCGACTTGATGAACCATCCATTGATCCAGGATGCCCGAAGAGTGAGGCCAGTAAAGACGGTACTCGAAGTATTTGTGCGGATCAAAACGATCCTTTGTGCGATTAAGGAGGAAGCGAGTCCAGTCAGTTTCTTCCGGCCGAATCGCGGCAACCAGCGCTGGTCGACGCCACCGTAATGGCTGATTCGCATTGGTGCACATTTCCACCATCGTGATTTCGCCAAACTCTCCCGACTGCAGAAACTGTTTCGTCTGAAGTGTGTTTCGTGCACTGCGGCGTTGGGTACCGATCTGAACGACGCGATTCGTTTCCTTAACGGCTTTGAGCACGGCACGCGCTTCTGCCATCTGGTTGGCGAGCGGTTTCTCGATATAGGCGTCCCTACCTGCACGAACGGCCTCGACACCTTGAATCGCGTGCTGATGATCAGGTGTCGCGATGATCACCGCCTGGACCTCTTTCATGGCGTAGAGCTCGTCATTATTGCGGGCTTTCGCAATCGACTTGCCGGCACCTTTGCCGATAAAGTCAGCCCCTTCCTGTCGACGGCGATCCCAGATGTCAGAGACAGCGACGATCTCGCAGTTCTGCGCCGCAGCGATCGCGTTGAAACCAGGAATCAATGCCTCCATCGCACGCTCGGAGAAGCCGACGACACCGACACCGAGCCGGTCGTTGGATCCAGGAATGCGGGCATAGCTGGAGGCGTTCCAACCAAGCGCGCTTCCCACAGCTCCACCAGCGCCAACCTGGATGAAGTGGCGCCGTGTCTTGTCGTATCGTTTCATGACAGTCATCTCCTTAAGGTTTTAACCGAACTCCGGCCCGAGAATACCGAACTGTTTCTGCGGCTGACCGGGATACGGATTGTCTCGATAATACATGCGAATGAAGGGCCGTTGTTCCTCGAATCCAAGAGACTCAAGCCAGCCGCGCCAATCGCTTACTTGTTGCGAGGCGTCGAGGATAAATTGCCGGTCCTGGTGGCGCTCGAGACAGGCGTGAACCAGTTGGCGCGCCACGGACTCCTCCGCGCCAACTACTGGACCAAGATGCTCCCGGTTGAATCCATGTCTTCCGAGGAGGTAGCCAGCGATCCTTCCCTCTCGCTCGACGATCCAGCCATACTCAGGCGCGCCGTCGAACATCCATTCAAGGGTCAAGGTGCGGTCTGCACCAAAGACTTCTTTATCCAGGCAGGCGACCTCTTTCAGATCGTCTTTCGTCATTGGACGAGCGGAGCTTTCCCGGGACATCAGCGGTCTCGAATTTGTGCGTTCCATGCGTGCCAGGGGATATTCGTCCGCAAAGTTGAGTTTTCGATAGACGCCGTGCCCAGCCGGTGTCGCGTCGAGCCGAAGCGAAGGCATATCATCGAGAGAGTCCATTGCTTCCGACATGAGCAACGCGGCAATCCCCTGTCCACGTTCTGCCGGATCGACCAGCACCATCCCGATCCAGGCGAAGTGATCCGCATAACGAACAGTGGTCACGGTACCGATCACACTATCGTCCTTGACTGCAACCCGGCAGCCCTTCGGGCTCAAACGGAGGAAGAGCTCCCAGTCACGCCTGGTCTGGTTCCACTTACTGGCGCGACAAAGACTCAAGCCTGCGTCGATATCCTCGTCCCGCATACTGCGCATTGTAACCGGGGCTTGTACGGCGCTGCTCATTTCGGCTTAGAAGCTGATCCTCTCTGTTGTTTTCTGAAGGGCTCCTCAAATCATAGCAGAAGCTTCGTGGAACCTTGGTTTGCGATGGCCTTAAATTGGATTAACCAAACCGGCTTTGGTTGCGGCGTTGTTGCGGACCAGGGTGACGACCGCGATCAATGCAAGTATCGGGACCAGACTGGCCGCAATCAGAATCGGTTCGAAGGAATATCGGTCGGCCACCAAACCAGTCAGATAGGTGGCAATGATGGTGCCGATTCCCGCAGCGGTGCCACTCATCCCGCTGACAGTGGCCACCGAACCCGTGGGGTAAATATCCGCAGGTAGATTGAGCACCATGGTAGAGAACGCCGCATAAGCGAGTGTCGAGGTCGCAAAACAGGCGACCAGCCAGAAATACGAATCCGTGAAAACAGTCGGTATCAGCAATGTCATCCCGAGTCCGGAAATGACTACCACGAATTTCCTCGCTGCTCCGACCGACCACCCGCGATTGATCAACCAGCTCGAGAGTCCCCCACCAGCGAAATTGCCGACATCCGCCGCCAGAAAAGGAATCCAGAAAGCCAACAGGCTCTCTTCGAGTCGATGTCCCTTGGATACGAGAAAGATCGCAAACCAGTCCGTGACAAAGAACCAGACCGGATCGGTCAGCATCTTTCCAATGATGATGCCCCAGGTCTGTCGCAGTGAAAGCAGGGTGCCGTAGCCAAGTCTTCTGGCTGGCTCACCTGCAAGCGAAACTCGTGTGTCGGCGCGGCCGTTGAGAATGTAATCGCGCTCATCCGGCGAAAGACGTGGATGCTCTTCGGGGCTTCGATACAGGCGGCGGAAGAGCAGGAGCCAGGCAAAACCGAGGATTCCAGTAACGATAAAGGCGGGCCGCCAGCTCCCAAAGGTGTGATAAACCCAGAGTACCAGAAACGGTGCTATTGCGCCGCCAATCGATGAACCGCTGTCAAAGAGCGCCACCGCCCAACCGCTTTCGCGCTTCGGAAACCATTCGGAAACCGCCTTGGTCGCACCCGGCCAATTGGCTGACTCCCCAAGGCCGAGCAGAAAACGAAAACCAGCAAAGCTGCGAAATCCGGTGGCCAGCGACGTTAAGACTGCCGCTGTCGAATAGAAGGCAACTGCGAGGCTCAACCCGCGGCGCGTGCCAATCCGGTCAAGGACCCGTCCGGAAGCCGTTTGTCCAAAAGAGTACGCGATTCGAAAGGCGATGATCAGCAGCGCGAAATCAGCATTCGTCCACTGATATTCCGTTTTGATATAAGGCGCGAGAACGCTCAAGGTCTGGCGGTCGATGTAGTTGATGACGGTTGAGAGAAAGAGCAGACCGCCGATGTACCAACGCAGATTCCTGATTGGAGACATCTTCTTACCTTGATTCTCAACGACCGCTGAATCAATCGACATTTTTCAAGCTCTCACTTTGATACCAAGAATCCTCGCCAGCGTCTCACCGAAGATTTTCCTGCGGCTCACTTCAGGCACCGAACAGGCATCGAACATTGCTTCGTGGCGGGCAACGGAACTCCTGAACTGCATCGGGATTCGGCAGCGAGTTGCCGGTGTTACGCAGTCCGTTGGTGTTGCTGCCGCCATCAAGATAGTAGTTGACCGTGCCTCCGCCATTGTTCGTGGATCCGTTGACGGTAGTGTTCTGCGCCGGAGAACCAAAGACATTGTTGTTGGTGGTCGAATCGACACCAGCGCTCAGTTCGAGCAGCGTGTAGACATCGCGGTTGACCAGGGGCAGGTTGATGATCTCGGCGTTGGTCGTGGTTTGACCGAGAGTCGCATTGGCTGTTTCGACCAAAGGCGCATCGGCTGTGACCGACACAGTCTCACTCACGGCTCCAGCTTCGAGCATCGGATCGACTCTCGCATTCCGATTGACCTCGAGGACGATGCCGGTTTGCATGAATCGCTTGAATCCGGGCGCCGTCACTTCGATTCGGTAGCGGCCGATCGGCAGAAACTGAATGGCATACTGTCCCGACGAGTCAGTCTCTACTGCCCGCGAGAAGTTGGTCTCGATATTGACGGCAGTCACCTTCGCGTTGGGAATGACAGCACTGGTGGCATCGGAAACGGTCCCATGGATCGTCACGGTCGTCACCTGTGTCTCGGTTCGAAACGCAGAAGCACACAGCCAAAGCACCGTCAGTAGGGCAAAAGAAACGGTCTGTTTTTTCATCGCTTTGCTACCTCTCTGGGGGATGGTGACCTTTTGGAAAGCGCCGCTCCCACGGACCTGCTGCCCACGGACGACGTCGCTCAAATTTGACCTATAGGGACGAATCAGTTCACTGGGAGAAAAATGTTTTCGCCATTATCAGATGACCGCAATAGCCAGGCGTGCAAGCCGCTGGGGCTGCGAAGCTCAGTGTTGACTGCGATAGCCAGTCGATTGCAGCACGTCAGAGAGCCGCGCACAGGCATTTATCAACTGTGATGCGATCTTCTGTCCCAGAACATCTGTATAGCGCGCCTTTGGAACCCCGACGCTGATGCTGGCGCAGACCAACTTGTTTGCGTCAAGGACGGGCGCGGCCAGAAAAATGGCTCCGACTATGGTTTCTTCGTCGTTAACGGCATAGCCACATTCCCGCACCTTCGCCCACTCGTCTTCCACCTTTGCGGGTCGCGTCAGAGTTCCACCGGTCAGATGCTCAAAGCGGATACTTTTCAGCAATTCGCGCCGTTTGTCAGCGGGCAGAAAAGCCGCCATTGCCTTTCCTGCGGCGGTCGCATGGAAGTGAACATCTGCGCCGAGAGGGCCAACGAGACGCAAGTCCCGTTGTGTCTCCTGGACATCGACAAAAATACCCCGAGTAGCCCGGAGGATTGCCAGATATGCGCTCTCGTCGAAGGTTTCCATCATCTCGCGCAAAAAAGGTCGAGCAATCTGGATGAGACTTCCACTGCCATTGAGTCCACGCACAAGCGTCAGCACCTGGATGCCGAGACGGTATGCGCCACCAGCACTCTCCTGCTCCACATAGCCGTGCCGTTTCAAACTGTTGAGGACGCGATGAACCGAACTCTTGACCTGGCCACTGCGAATCGCCAATTCCTGCAGACTCAAACCCTCAGGCTCATCACGCAAAGCCTCCATCAGGACGATCGTCTTACCCACCAACTCAATATATCCGTTTTTGCTCATCGTTCTGCTCAGTAGAATGAGTTCCTGTGAGCAGAATAGCAGAATCGGGAATCTGAAGTCAATATTTAACGTGTTTCAATCGCCGTTTTGGAGGCGCGCGCCTCGACTACGCGGAAACTTGTCGGCGCTCTTGTAAAAACGTAGAAATTTGGACAGCAGCCGCGAGCAAAAGCAACGCGTCGTGCTCAGCCTGGGGTAACGGCGTCATTGTTGGCTTTTGTCTGAAGCGTGTGAGTGGTTAGTTTGTGTCGCAAGTAATGAAGGTAGTCTGCGGGCAAGGGTTGATGGGTGATCTCCTCAATGACGGGGAGGAAGTAGTGGAGCGACCGGATAGGGCCGAGGGGCGGAGCATTCGACTGGCGGCAGATGCGGCGAACCGAGGCCAGGAGCAGAGCCGCTTCAATTGTTGATGTCAGGACGCCTCGCTGAAAGAGATCGAGAGCGAGGTTGCGATCGGTTCGACTGACACGGATCGGTGTTTCAGGGAGTCCGAGGTACAGATTCAGCACGTTGGTGACGTAGAGATTCGGTTCATCCTTCACGAGGTTCTCCTTTTCAACGAGTCCTCCTGCGAGCAGCAGCCTCCTGCTCGCTTTCGCGAACGCGATAGCTTTGACCTTCGACAAGTGTCACGTCAGCGTGATGCGTCAACCGATCAAGCAAGGTCGCGATGCAGGCAGCATTGGGAAAGATGCTGTCCCAGTCTTTGAACGCCCGGTTGGTGGTGATGAGTATCGAGGCGCGCTCGTAACGACGGTTGATAACCTCGTAGAGCAGGTCAGCGGCACTCGAGTCATACGAGAGGTAGCCGACCTCGTCAATGCAAAGTAAAGCTGGACGGCTGTAGCGAATGAGCTTGCGGCGTCTGATGTGGGGATAGTCAGAGGCGAGGTCTGAGAGCAGGTCCGGAGCGGTGCGAAAGACGACACTGTGGCCTGCGAGGACTGCCTGGTGAGCGATGTTCTTGGTGATCATGGTCTTACCCAATCCGTTGGCGCCCATGAGAACGAGGTTGCGGCCTTCGGTGATAAAGTCGAGGGTAAGGGCACGCTCGATCACAGAACGGTCGATCTTCTTCGGCCAGTTCCAATCAAAGTCAGCCATTGTTTTGAAGCGTCCGAGGCGAGCATTGCGCAAGCGGCGTTCGAGGCTGCGTTGCGAGCGGTCCTCGGCTTCAGCTCTGACGATCTCCTCAAGCAGAACGCGCGGTGACCATTTGTGCTTGGTGGCGCGGGCAATGAAGTCGTCAGCGGAGGAAGCGGTGACGCGCAAGCCGATGCGGTTGAGCTGTTGAGAAATGTCAGCTGTCAGTGTCTGGGTCCGAGAGCCCATCGTAGACCTCCAATTGATGAGTAGAAACAGAAAGATCGGCAAGTTCTGGATGCCGGGATAGATCCACAGGCACGGAATGCCGGCCGCTTGAGCGGCGGCGGCGACTGAGGATGAATGCCACTGAAGAAGCACGAGGAGTGCCTCGGGCGAGTGCCTCGAGAACAGCAAGGCGAAGCTCGGCGTCGCCATAATCATCAAGCAGGCCGACAAGCACTCTGATCTGGCGTGGGATTGACTCGCCGCGGGTGAAGGCCGCGTCTAACAACAGCCGGCTTTCGGGAACCAACTGTTCCAACCTGGTCCCGGGAGTTGACCCGAGCGCTCTTTGTTTCTGCTTGAGGAGCGCTTCAACATGGTTGGGGTCTGTGATTTGAGTTTGGCGGTCATACGAGCGACGGTGACGAGCCA
>JBDTUW010000042.1:0-12807 GCA_040007555.1 Acidobacteriota bacterium
GTCTTCAATGCCAACGATAGCTACTGGCTGGCGAATCCGAAACAATTGCTGACCGGCTTCTCCCCTTTGCAGGGTGGAGAGGCGACATCACGATCACTGCGCACGCGTATGAACGCGGTCGTTCTGGATGACACTAGCCCCACCGGACCCTCTGGCAGGGATGGAAAGTTTTCGCTCGATGAACTGACTACCGCTGCGTTCAGCAATCGCAGCATGCCGGCCGAATTGTTGCGCGCTCAGGTCGTGGCGAGGTGCACCGCGACTGGTTCAGTCAATGTCGAAGGGCAGGACGTGGACTTGCGACCGGCCTGCAGAGTGCTCAGCGAATGGGATGGAAGATACGAGCTGGCGAGCGTCGGCCCAGTGGTATGGAGAGAGTTTATGACGCTTCACAGCGCGGCGGAACTCGAGCGTGCTGGCCCGCTTTTCAAGAACGACTTTGACGCGACGCAACCGGTAACGACGCCAAACGGGCTGGCGGATCCCAGAGGAGGCAAGGATCAGGTCCTGATCAATCTCGCGCGCGCGGTACTTCTGCTCAAGGGAGAGGGAATTGCGGTGGAGACGCCGCTTGGGAAGTTGCAGTACAGCGACAAGAATGGTGGCCGCATACCGATTCACGGCGGTGATGGAACCTACGAGGGGATCACCAATTTCGTGAACTTCGCGCCGAATCAGACGACGCTTGAGCCGTTTACCAATCCACCGGCAGTCAAGGGAAGTCGGATGCTGAAGAAGGACGGCTATCTGGTCAACCGCGGTTCCAGCTTTGTAATGGCGCTGGAGTACACGGACAGGGGGCCACGTGCCATGGCGCTGCTGACGTATTCGCAGTCCGGAGATGTGAAGTCTCCGCTGTTCTATGATCAGACGGAACTGTATGGGGCGAAGAAGTGGCGCCGGATAGCGTTCACTGAGAAGGAAATTAACGCTGACCTCAAGGCGAAGGCGTTAAAGATAACTGGGAAGCGCCCTTAGAGAATTGGTCGGATCGCGTGGGACAACAAGGACCGCAAGGACTGCAAGGACGGGAATCACAACAAGGGCTACGACAGTCGACAGTCGTTACGGTTCTGGTCCTTGTAGTCGTTGCAGTCGTTGCGATGTCGCGGCCGTCAAAGCAGTTTTCGACTGGTCGCGACCAGCCGATTGCTTCCGTCGAACGCCTCCACTCGCAGCTCAGCGCCCTTTTTGCCCGACAGAGCTATCCTCCTCGATCCGATAGACCCGTCTTTTGCTTCGATCGACCGCTCTGGCTGGCCGTCAACGTAAACGTCTACACGCGAGATTCGACTTCTTTTATCACGCGCGGAGACATGGGATGCCGCGCTGAGGCTCATGGTGCTCGAGGCTCGCGTGCCAGTCACCTTCACTGAAAGCTTGTACGAAGGCCTTTTCCGCAGGATCCCGGCCGCCCGCGCAATCAGGTCGTCGTTGCGACCCAGGATGTCGCGCTCCGTCAGGTAATGGCGTTGGTTCGGCGTGATCCCAAGTTCCTCAAGCGGTCTCCCGGCTTTGGGGCCGATCCGAATGCTGCGACGCATCGCAACCAGCATATCCGCTCCCTTCGGGAGTACTTTGAATGGAGAGCTGCGTCCATCCCCCAACGCTCGCCTCAGGTCGTCGTACCACCAGACATTCGCGCCACCCGCGCCCGTGTTGTTACTCGTCCCCAGAATTTCCCCGATTTCGTTGTCCTGAAAACCCGCAGCGAAGATATCCGTCGTGCTGTAGGAAAGCGCATCCGTAATCAGCACCACTGGTCCGAAATATACCTGACCGATATCATTGCAGGAATCTACCGAATTGAGAGCGAATCCGCTCGAATAAGTCGCGCCGGTTGCGACGGACTCCGCGATCGAGCTCACCCAGCGCTTGAGATTCCAGCTCTTTGGTGCTCGCCTGCAGATATCCAGATTGAGCGGTGTGTTGATGAACTCGAACAGCTCGGGCTCGATCCGACGCGGGGTCAATAACTGAAGCAATCGCTCACCCGCCCTGATCCTTCCACCGCCGTTACCCCGCACGTCGATGATCAAACCTTCCTGCGGGAAGTCGTCTGCGGTGATGATTGCGGCAAACTTTTTGATGAACTTCTCAGGATCTGCGACATCGAAACTGAAAAGGCGAACGTATCCGAAATCCTTCCCATAAACTCTTCTTGGCTCGGCATAGAGCGAATTCTTGATCGTCTTGCGTTGAGGCTGCTCGCGCTGCGTGTAAAGAGTCCGGTTAATTTCGTTGATCCGGGTTCTTTTGATGTCGATTGCGGCGCGATGTTCGATTGAGGCCGTTGCCGCATATCCCGATGTCTCGGTCTCACTGGTCATAACCAACCAGTCCTGACGGTGGGTCAGCACCTTACCCGACTTCGATCGGTACGTCAGATCCACCCACATCTCGTCCGGAGGCAATGAGGTGTCCAGCGGTCTGGTGGTGAAATTGTCGAGACCGCGGGCGAACCGCGCGTCGAGATTGCTTCCCGACTGCATGTTGCCGTTGACCTCTATCGCTCTTCGAATGGGCACGCCATTCCAGTAGAGGGGTTCGACTCCGCATTCAAACGCCTCGTGATCAAGATCATTATCGCGCACTGTATGATAATCGGCGGTCGCAACTCGCGAGACGAGGAATTTTTCCACTTGCTTTCCGCGCCCGCGTTTTTCGAAATACTGCTCGATGAGGAAGGGGAGATAGGCGACATGATCCCTGTAGGGGTTAGGAAGCAAATACATGGTGTGAAGATCGCGGGTAGAGGCGAATATCTCCAGCATCCGTCGATGGAACTGTATTTCTGGCGACAGTTCGGATTCCTTCATTTCTGAAATGCGGAACCTGAGCAGCTTGAGTTGCTGATTGGGATCGATGGCATGCATCGCACGCTTGAGCGGGAGGTGCACATAGTTCATCTCGAGCAGAAGGAGCGCCTGCTCGACGATTCGAAGACGATCCTTTTTCTTCAGACGTTGTTTCCCTCGAACGCTGTCGAGGAAATCGGAGAGCTTAACGATCTTCTCTGGCAAGCCACCTCCTGTTAGAACAAGGACCGCAAGGACTGCAAGGACCGCAAGGACTGCAAGGACAGCAAGGACTGCAAGGATCTGGGGGTAGCAATCACAGGCCTTCACATCAGCACGGACCCCACCTCACGGACCGGCCCCCGGAAAGACCCGGGGGCCTTCTGGTTCACGGGCATTTCCCGCTCAGCAGTTGCAGTCGTTGTAGTTCCTGCAGTCCGTGCAGTCTCTGCTTTTCGTGCTAACTGCTACTTCTTCTTCTTCTTTCCACCGCCCTTTTTCTTGCCATCATCCTTTTTTTTCTTCCCGGTACTGCCACCACCCGGATCACCTTCACGGCTGCCAGAAGCGAACCCACGCGACTCTTGAATCTGGGCAATCATCTCGTTTTCTCCTTTTATTGACGGGGTTAAATTCATTACTTGCTGCGCGCAAGTAGTTGATCGAGCTGCTTCAGGTAAGTCTTGATATCGGGTCTGCTGGAGTAACCATTGTCGGCCTCCGCACCCCAGCGTGTTGCGAGAGCCTCTCGTTGCGCTTTGGCCTTTGTCGCGTATTGGAGCGCGGTCGCCTTATCGGTCATCTGATCGCCCGCAAGCGCTGCGATGAGCAGGGACCTCCATTCCGAGTCCAGCTGCCCTGCCGGTGCGAACATCCGTTGAGCTTCGATGGCGTTTTTCAATGCGCCCTCTACGTCGCGCGCTCGCAGCAGGACCTCAGCAAGTACGAGAAGCGCGGTCGATATGGTCCGCGGGCTCTTCAGCTGGCGGGCTGTGGCCACGGCCTCCTCACAGGACTTTCGCGCCTGTTGAGCCGACCCGGAGAACGCCTGGGCAAGGCCGATCGTTTGCTTTGCCTGTAGCGCGATATCTGCGTACTGGGTTCCCGCCAGTTCCAGGCTGATCTGAGCTTTTGCCTTCGCCTCGCCGAGCCGGCCCTCGCTCAGCGCTATCTGACTTCGTGTCACCTCCACCCACGCCAATTGAGACTTGAGATTCGCCTCCGGCCGGTTGGCGACCGCGAACACCTCGTCCAGTGCCGCGCTTGCCTCTGAATACCGCCCTAACTGCCAGAGAAACGTCCCGCGATTCAACTGATCCCAACCCATCAGGACTTTCGCACCGAGGGACTTGTTGATCTTGTAGCTCTCTTCGACATGAGGGAGAGCCTCAGCGTATCGCTCCTGGTGGATGCCCAGCAGCAAGGCGATGCCTGAGTGCGAAGCTGCAACCTGAGCTGGGTCGCCCAACTTGCCGGCCACATCGAGCTGCTGCTCGAATGTCTTGAGCGCAATTTTGTACTCGCCCTTTTCCCGATATGCCCGACCGAGTAGGATCAGCGCATTCGACGTTTCCTTGCGATACCCGGCTGGTTGAAAGAACTTCAGCGCTTCACCCAGGAAGGCAATTGCTTCGTCCTGATTCTCCATCTGAACACTCACACTGCCCAGACCCAGCTTGGCCCGCGCCTCGATCCGGCTCGCTCTGTCCTGCTTCGCGAAATCCAGCGCCTGTGCGAAGTACGAGCGCGCCTCCACTAACTCTCCCCGCGAGAGCAGCGTGTAACCAAGGTCAATCAAACCATTTGTAGCAAGATTGCGAATACTGGCGCCTTGCGCCGCCGCGATCGCTTCTGCAGCCGTCTTCTTTGCGCGCTCTGTGTCTCCTTCAGCGTAGTAGACCCCACTCAACTGCAACTGAGTTCTGACCGACTGGAACTTATTGTCGGTGCCTCGCGAGATCTCAAGCGCCCTGTCGAGCTGCGTCTTCGCCTGAGGCAGCTTGCGACTTTTCGTTAGCATCGTTCCGCGCTGATAGTAAACTTCAGCCAGTCCCTCCTGACTCGACATCGCCTGATAGATCTTCTCCGCCTGTTCAAATGACCCCGTGGCTTTTGAAATATCTCCACGGCGTCCATAGAGGATGGCCTCCCGCAGGAACCCGGCCGCGGATTGCGGGTCCTGGCGGGTTGCTTTGCCGTAGTACTCTATCGCCTTGTCGATTGTCTCATTCTTTTCATATGCGCGACCGAGATCGACATATGCCGCCGCTTTCTCAGATGCCGGCGCCTGATCAGCAATGCGCGAATAAGACTGAATCGCACTCGCAAAATCCCGTCGCAGCGTCCCCGAAATTGCATCCAGATAGGTCGCGTCTGCGCTCGAGAGCGAGGGCCCGCCTCCGACCAGGGAGATTGCAAGCAGTAACTCCTCGCGCGCTTTGTCCGTCTGGTCTATTTCAGCATAGGCATCCGCAAGCCGCGCGTGAGCCAGACCGAAGTTCCTCGACAATTCAACCGAGCGTTCAAGCGCCTTGCTTGCCTGGTAATACGCCCCTTCCCGGATCGCAGTCGTACCGCGGTCGTACCACAGCTTTGCCTCTGCTGGTGGCTCGCCGCGAGAAGTCAGAAACGCACGAGCCGCCAACCAAATTCCGAGGATTGCAATGACCGCAGCGATCGCCATCCAGACCCTTCGGCCCGGACCTTTCGAATCCGACTTCGTGGACCGGAGCGACGGGATAACACTTGTCTCCAATCTCGCGGACTCGTGCGACGGAAGGACACTTGTCGCCAATGACGGCCTCGCCGCCAGAGCCTCCAAAGCCTCCAAAGCCTCCAAAGGAAGAGTGCCAGTGCCCCCTTTTTCCTTAAGGCCTGCCTGAAACCGGCTCAGGTCAGCCCGAAACGCCGCGGCAGATTCGTAGCGCGCGTCAACGCTCTTCGCCATCGCGCGCGCAATGATCTGGTCAAATGCAGCCGGAATCAACGGATTGAGCTGCGAAGGTCTCGTCGGGTTTGAGTTGACCACCTGCATCGATATCTGAAACGGAACCGCGCCCGCAAAGGCATGCCGCCCGGTCGCGCATTCGTAGAGGACGATACCCAGCGAAAAGATGTCCGTGCGAGCATCGACCGGCTCACCCTGCAGTTGCTCCGGCGACATATATCCAGGAGTGCCGACGACCTGACCTGCCTCAGTCAGACGGTGCTCTGTCATGGCTCTCGGGTCCGCGGCGCGGACTTCCGGCATGAACTTCGCCAGACCGAAGTCGAGAATCTTCACCTGCCCACGAGGGGTGATGATGACATTGTGCGGTTTGATATCTCGGTGTATGACCCCACGCAGGTGAGCCTCGGCGAGTGCGTCTGTCGCCTGCAAGCCGATATCGACCACTTCTGCGATCGACAGCGGCTTGTTCCGTATCTTCTGGGCAAGCACCTCACCCTCGATGTACTGCATGACGATGAAGGTGCGATCAGCATCTTCACCGACTTCGTAGATCGAGCAGATATTGGAATGGTCGAGCGTGGCCGCAGCTCTGGCTTCGCGAATCAGTCGTTCCTTCGCGTGTGGGTCGTCGACCGCGCCCTCAGGAAGCATCTTGATCGCGACCTTGCGATCGAGGCGGGTATCTTCGGCGAGGTACACTTCTCCCATTCCGCCCGCACCAAGTCTTGTGATAATGCGGTAATGAGATATCTCTCTTGAATTCAAACTCGTCACCTCAAAAGGCGAGCCACGCTTTCGGATTGGGTCTACTCCCCAGCTCGAGCAATGTCAATCACTGGTATAGGATAACTCAGGGGGGCAAAGAAGAGCAGAGGTGGGTCTCCTTTCCCCCTCTCTGTGTTAAGATTTCCGCCTGAAATTACGACTCAGGGGGTGCACAAATGAAAGCAGTCTGGCAGGGCGCAGTGCTGGCGGAGAGCGGCGACACCATCGTCGTTGAAGGCAATCACTACTTTCCCCCGGATTCCATCAACCAGGAATTCTTTCGCTCAAACGACACCCATTCCCTCTGTCCATGGAAGGGTCAGGCGAGCTACTACGACGTCGTCGTCGATGGCGAGGTCAATCAGAACGCCGCCTGGTACTACCCTGATACAAAGGACGCGGCAAAGGAGATCAAAGGCCGCGTCGCCTTCTGGAAAGGCGTCAAGGTCGCATGAGCTCCGCGATAGTCTTTTTCATGTAAATCAAATGCCGAGATTTGTCGCCTTTCTGAGAGCAATCAATGTCGGCGGTCACACCGTCAAGATGGATCGTCTGCGCGAGCTGTTTCAGTCCCTCGGCTTCAGAAACGTCGAAACTTTTATCGCCAGCGGTAATGTCATCTTTGAGACAAATACCAAAGACACCCGCGCACTTGAGAAGAAGATCGAGGCGAAGCTCAAGGGAGAGCTCGGCTACGACGTGGCGACTTTTGTCCGAACTGAAGCGGAGTTGGCAAATGTCGCACGCTACCAGGCTTATCCTCACGCAGTAGCTGAAACCGCAGGAGCCCTTCTCGTTGGCTTTCTTGTCGATCACGTGACCGATGAAATAAAGGGAAAGTTGGTGGCGCTAAGGACCGAGGTTGATGAATTCCACGTCAACGGCCGCGAAGTCTATTGGATGTGCAAGAAAAAGCAAAGCGAAACGATGCTTAAGGGTGGAGCCTTTGAGAAGACCCTCGGCGGGAAGGCTACCTTTCGCCTTTTGAACACCGTCCGGCGAATCGCAGAGCGATACTCTCGAGATTGAGTGCCGATGAGGATGACACGGCTTCCAATGCTGAAATCCAACTGAAGTTCCGAGCGCTCTACGCCAGCCCGATCGTGGCCATCCACGACTACGTCTGCTCAGCGCACCGCGGCGGGCCGGATCGGGAGGAACAATCTGACACCAGCAACGTGGTTCTCATGCGGCACGGCGCGTTTTGCAAACAGGTTGAGCGGCGAAGCGTGACTGCCGATGTCAATCAGGCTGTGTTCTTTTCCAGGGGCCTGACCTACCAGGTCTCTCATCCCGCCGATTGCGGAGATCGCGGTACGGTGCTGAGCCCGACGCCGCGCGTACTCAACGACATCATCCGCGAACTCGATCCTTCGATCGACGAGCATCCCCAAAGACCATTTCCGTTTATCGCGGGCCCCTGCACTTCAGATGTTTTCTGGCGACACCGCGCGATGGTGCAAAGGCTCGAGAATGCCGAATCGGCGCCACTCGAGCCGCTCTGGGCCGATGTCACGGCACTCCAGCTTGTGGCTGATGTTCTCGAGCCTGCGTTTGCGCGACATGGGCTGCCGCGAAAGAGCCGCCGCGACGCGACTGACGCGGATCACGCCAATCGTGTCGAGGCCGCAAAAACCTATCTCGCGACGATGCTCTCAGAGCGGATCACTCTCGATGATGTAGCGCGCGCCGTCTATGCCTCACCCTTTCACCTCGCCCGCGTTTTCCAGGCGAAGACTGGCGTGCCGGTTCATCGTTATCTGACACTCCTGCGCCTGCGTGCTTCGCTCGAGCGGATCGCCGACGGAGCGAGTGATCTGACCGTGCTTGCGCTCGAACTGGGGTTCTCAAGTCACAGCCACTTCACTGATGCCTTCCGCAAGGAATTTGGTTCCTCTCCATCGGACGTCCGGCGCTCAGCCGGCAGCAAGTCCCTCCGCGAAATGAGCAAGAATCTGGAAGTCTGATTCTTCTGGTCTCGGTAAGATGTCCTCACGATGAACGGCGGCGAGAATGTTCTGACTCACCCGTTCCGTGATCTTGCAAGAGAGGAGGACATCGCAATGGAGACAAGCAAATGCCCTGTCTGTGATTGGGCGATCACCGATGGTGGAATCAGGGTCAATGTAGCCGGTAAGCAAATAACCGTCTGCTGCGACGACTGCGCGGAGAAGGCGATGGAGACCCCGGCGAAATACGCCGCTTCGGGCAACTAACCTGCCAGTCCGCAACTCACCAGAACCGCGTTCGGCGACAAATCGGGTCGCCGGACGCGGGCGGTGCATGTCAGGGACGAGCTCACGCGAAGCCGCGAAGGCGCGGAAGACGCGAAGACGGAAGGGTAGGATCGTTCAGATCGTGCCCGCAGAACACTTTGAACTTATTATCATAATAATTTCACAAGGGCCGAAGGACTTTAGTGCGGCGAATTGACTACTTTCCTCCCTGTCAGGGTCAAACGCGGATCCCGAGTTAGACAAACCAGGTTCACAAAGGAGAGTTCATGTACATTAAAGAGTATTCGTCGCGCATCCTTTTCGCCCTTTCGCTCGCGCTGGCATTGACCGCGGTGATCGCGCTGGGGTCGCACTCCGACGCGAGCGCTCAGGGAAAGAAGGAATTCAAGGGAGCCACCGTGGAGGGCAACAAGCTTGTCGTCAAACCCGGTTTCAAGCTGCGTGAGGTCGGAAATGGCCGCGTTGAAACCTTCCGAGAAGAACCGAGCGAGGGTGGCCCAACCGCCAGACGAGTGAGCAAACCGATTCGTGTTGATGGCATCAACATCAAGTGCGTCTGCGGCGGCACCACAAGCGGCTCCAATTGTACGACGACGGTGACCAGCGGAGGAGCCACCTGTAGCGTCAAGAATAATAGCTGTAGCCGCTGCGATATGATCGCCACCGAGTAGCAGTCGGTGTTCGGAGGGCGGCGAGCGTCTTGAACTCGTGGTGTAGCTACAATTAGCAAATTGCGCTACACCACGCCTATTTCTGTTTCAGTTTCGCGTCGGCCTGGGCGAGGCCTGCTTTTGCAATTACCGAATCGGGCCTCACCTTGACCGCTGCGGCAAAATCCTTCTTCGCCTCGTTGAAATCACCCTGATCCATCCAGACCTTTGCCATCTGCAGATGCCCGTTGAAACTCTTCAACTCCGCAACAGTCTTTGACACCGTTGCGACGTCCGCAGCCTGAGGGCTGGTGCGGACATACTCTTCATACATTCTGATAGCTTCCGGGTAGCGCTCTGCTTGCTCCGCTTGACGTGCCCCACGCAATCGAGAGTCCTCCGCGACGACAATCGCCTGCGAGGCGGTCACTCGGGGCTCAACCTGCGCCGGCGCCTCTGTCGTTTGAACGGGCTCGTTCTGTCGCAGCCAAACGAAATAACCAACCACTCCCGCAATCATCAGCACAACCACCACTGCCGCCCCAATGAGAATCCCGGAGCTGCTCGATTTCTGTTTCGACGACCCCTGCGAATGCCCCAGACCCGCCACAGGAATATTTGCCTGCGACGTTGGCGGACTCGTCTGCATCGGCGGCGAAGGCGAGGATGGTCGAGCAGACACTGATCCGGTCGTTTGACCCGGCATCAGCGATGTCTCCGGCGCGTCAGACCCGATCTTTTCCGTCAGCCTCTCGGTCATTTCCGCGACAAGTATCTCTGTCAACGGGTTTGTCGCAGATCCTTGCGGCCCGATACCCACCGCCGTCTCACGCGCGTTCACCGGCTGGCTCTCGTACTCCAGAATCGCTTCCAGCCATTCATCCGCCGTCTGAAAGCGACGCGCGGGGTCCTTCTCGAGCGAACGCATGACAAGGTCGGCCAGCGCCGGCGGAACCTCAGGCTTCAACGCCCTGAGCGGCGGTGGCGGCAGCTCCGTGTGACCCCTCATGACCTCGTACTCGGACCCGGTATCCGAAGGCGGAAATGGCAACTGCCCACTCAGCAATTCGTAAAAAGTCACGCCGAGACTGTACAGGTCCGAGCGCGCATCCACTACCAGACCACGAATCTGCTCGGGCGACATGTACTCAACCGTCCCGGGATTGAATCCCGTCCGCGTCATCCCCGTCTCACCCGCCAGTTTGACGATGCCGAAATCAGTGATCTTCAACCGACCGATTCCATCCAGCAGAATGTTAGCCGGTTTGATGTCGCGATGAATGATCCCGCTCAGACGCTGCCCCGATTCATCCTCATACGTAAATCGGTGTGCGTAGGCGAGTGCCGACAGCGCCTGTTTTAAGAGCGGCAACACGTGCTGGGCCGGCAAGGCGCCACGTCGCTGCACCAGCTGACGCAGGCTCATTCCATCGATGAACTCCATGACCAGGTAGTAGTTCTCTTCGGTGGTAAAGAACTCATAGACGCGGACGATATTGGGATGGTCGAGCTGCGACTGAACGCAAGCTTCGCGCACGAATCGCGCCTTCAGATGAGCCTGATCGCGTGGAGGGAATGATGAGAGGAGAATTGCTTTGACGACAACTTCGCGCGGAAGGTTCTGGTGACGCCCGCGATAGACGGCGCCCATCCCGCCCTGCGCGAGCTCCGCGGTGATGCGGTAATTGCCGATCAGCTTATCGATCATGGAGTGAAGAAACCCCGCAGGCTCTGGCTTCTGGTGTGCCTCCTGCCCCTTCTCCGCGTCTGGTGCCTTATTTCAAACCAGAACGTTACTACTCTTGACAGTCTTGATCAGAGTGTCCGAGGCTCCGAGGCTCCGCAATTGGTTGAGTGCGACGTCCACAGGCTTGAACTTGATACCGTACTTCCTGAGCGCGGCGACGATCCGTTCTTCGGGCGCGGAGTTCTGAACCAGGGACGCCACTTCAAGGAAGCTGACGCCGCGCCGCGGCTGTTTGGGTGCGCGCGGTTTCGATGGCGCCTTCGACGGCGGTCTTGGCTGCGTCGATGCCGGCGGTTGTACCTGCCCCATGACTTCGAGCAGAAAATCGGCAGCGAAGAGATCATCTGCGATGCGACCTGCTACCTCAATCAGGCGATCCTCGCCAACGCGTTCCGGCTGCACTCCCCAGTCACCGGGCGCGGATCGTTCGACGCTCGTTGCGATGACATCGCTTCCGACGAGGAGCCTCACCGAGGCAGTAGCCTCGGCGTTGACGCCACTTTGGCGTTTCACCTCGTCTGTAACCGGCGCTGAACGCGATGAGATGGTACCATCGACGATCAGCATTGCATCGCGACGGCTGGTTGTGACTCGAAAGCCGGAGGAAGAGAGACGCTCGCTGAGCGTATTGACCGCGACGGCTGAAGGCTTTTCGAGATTCGTCTCACGGACATCGAGAAAGATGCGGACGACCTTCTTTGGCGTCTGCGCCAGCGTCACGGGTGAGAGGACAGCCGCGATGATCAAGGCGGCGGCCAGCAGGGAACAGTTGAGTAGCCTGGTCATGATCAATCGGATTCCTTTTTCAGCAGCGGTCGTCTCGACATGTAGCGCAACTTGCCAAAATCGCGCGGCTTCAAACGGTGCTTCGCCCTACGGCTTTACCCAGCGGACCGCATCGCCCTTCTTGATCTCTCCCTTTGAAGTCAGCTTCGCCTTGGAAGCGCTCTCCCTGACGTCAACAACTTCTATCGTGCCCTTTGAATCGAGATCGAACTCGGCGAGACCTTCTTCTTCAGCCGCATCACCCGCGGCCTGCGCACCCTCGCGAGCCACTGTATGAACCGTGAACTTGTCTCCAGCTTTGATCCCGTGCCGCGAGCCGAGATTGATATAGACGCCTTGCGCATCGACGCGAAGCACTCGCCCTCGCTTCAGAAAGAATGCGGCCAGTTTTGCCGCAAGCCGATCTACCGCCTTTGCGGCCAGATCCTCGTAGACGTTCTTACCTCCGCCGCGCTTATCCGTTTTGTTGTGTTTCTCGCTGATCGTGACCTTGTCGCTGAAGAGAATCGCGCGCGTCGCCGGATCAACTGCGGTGGCGCCCATCTCGATCGTGTAGGTGACTTCGATTCGCGAGAACAGATCGCGCTCGACGGCACCGACACGCAGCAATTCAGGGAAGACATATGCATCGGGCGGCTCAGCGAGGTTGCCGGGAAGTTGCCTGCTAAAACCGCCCTTCTTTGAATCGGCGAGGAGCTTTGTCAGCTGCTCAATTTGCTCATCATCGAGCGTCACGATCTGCTTGAAGCCTTTGCTGTTGTCGAGAGCGATGCGCAGGCTCGAGGCAAGCGCCTTCGGATCACCACGATACTCGGCGTCGCTTGCCGATGTGATCCGGAAGTACCGGACTCCAAGTGTCGGAGCTTCCGATGCG
>JBDTUW010000043.1:0-12625 GCA_040007555.1 Acidobacteriota bacterium
CGCAGCCGTTGCCCCCGGAGATTATGAATTGATCTGCTTGCCGATAAAGATCAAGGATGGTGATGGGGGCCCGGCCCGTGTACTCCTCCGGGAATTGTCTTAACAATTACAACTTTGAAAGGAACAATTATGTCCACACCAGCAACTCATCTAGATCCGCTTATCAAACAATGGAGCCGCATTCACCAACAGACGGCGAAAGTCATGGCTGTCAGTCCAAGTGACAAGTTCGACTGGAAAACGTGTGACTCAGCGATGACCCTCGGCGCGCTGGTCAACCACTTTTACCTTGCAGAGGTAGGTCTTGTTGATGCGGTTCTGACCGGGAAGTTTGGCGCGCGCAAGTTTGAACCGAAGACAAGCGCGGAAGATGCAGTCGCGGCCTTCGACCAGGCGCATGAAGAACTCGTGGCTGCGATATCGAGCCTGACCCCGGAGCAGCTTGCAGAGGAGATCGCTCCCTTTGGCGATAAATATGGCACGATGACACGAAAGGCACTCCTTCATTCGATGCAGGAGCATGAAATTCATCACCGTGGCCAGCTCTATGTCTATCTGCGCATCCTTGGCACCGAAGTGCCACCTCTCTTTGGCTAAGCGGCGGTGATTGAACATGAGGAAATGGGATACATCGCTCTACGATCAGAAGCACGCATTCGTCTTCAAGTATGGTGAAGAGCTGATCGAATTGCTCGCCCCGCAACGGGGCGAGCGCGTGCTTGATGCCGGCTGCGGCACAGGGCATTTAACCAGTATCATTGCCGGGCTTGGCGCGCAGGTTACTGGAATTGACAACTCCACCGAGATGATTGCGGCGGCGCGCTCCGCTTATCCCGGACTGAATTTCGTCGTGGCGGATGTAGCGGAATTTTCATTTCCCGGGCAGTTTGATGCGATATTTTCCAACGCTGCGCTACATTGGGTGAAGCGCGCTGAAGAGGCCGTCATTTGTATGACCAGCGCCCTGAAGCCGGGCGGTCGCCTGGTGGTCGAGTTTGGCGGGCACGGAAACGTGCGCCGCATCTACACCTCATTGCAGAACGCGATCTGCGAGGTTCTCGGTCGCGAGACAACAGCAAGCAACTTCTTTCCCAGTATCGGTGCATACTCCAGTCTGCTCGAGAAGCACGGCATGGTTGTCAGAAGCGCGCTGCTTTTTGACAGGATGACGAGGCTCGACGAAGGTGACCTCGGGCTGCGAAACTGGATCACGATGTTTCGTGGGGAATTGCTCGATGACGTCAACGATGAGCAGCGGGAACAGATCTTCGCCCTCGTTGAGGAACAGACGCGCGCCGCGCTCTTTGACGAAGGCAATTGGTTTGCTGACTACCGCCGCCTTCGCATCAAGGCCGTCAAGGAAGACTAGAGTATGCCGCGAGGGCAAGAAGACGTTGTTGACGCCAAAACGGCCGAACCTGCCAGCTATCGCGAGCGCGTGTATCAACTGGTGTTGCGCATTCCTCGCGGGCGGGTCATGAGCTATGGCCTGGTGGCTCGAGTCCTTGGAGCGGGTTATGATGCTCGCGCGATCGGCAACATCATGCATGCAACTCCGAAGGACGGCCGATCAATTCCCTGGCATCGTGTGATCAATTCGCAGGGCCGGTGCTCGACCGCCGGGCTGACTTCGCCCCCGGATCTGCAGCAGCGGCTGCTCGAGACCGAAAAGATCGATTTTGGCACCAGAGGAAGGTGTAAGATGGAGGAGTATCTCTGGTCGCCGCCGGAATACCTTGCGGAGATCGAAGAAACCGCAGAGCCGAAACTCTTTGATTGAAGACTACGGGCGAGCCCAAGCATGAAACTCTATCGCACCAGACGCGGGATAGTAGTTGAAGACCGCTCCACATTCCATGTCCTTCCCGAGACGAACTGGGATGATCTCTTCAATCGCCCCAATCTTGAGGCGTCACTGACGAGCACGACACGCCGGGCCTCGCCTCTCAATGACTTTCCGATGGAAGGCGAGATTCTGGCGCCAATCGGAGAGCAGGAGGTCTGGGCGGCCGGTGTCACCTACTATCGAAGCCGTACGGCACGAATGGATGAGGCGAAAGACGCCGGCGCCGGGGATTTTTATGACCGGGTCTATTCGGCAGTGCGACCCGAGCTGTTCTTTAAGGCGACGCCTCATCGGGTCGTCGGTCCAGGGCAGGCGGTCCGTCTCCGAAGTGACTCGAAGTGGAATGTTCCTGAGCCGGAGCTGACGCTGGCGATCAATTCAGCGGGGCAGATCATCGGCTATACCATCGGCAATGACATGAGCTCTCGCGATATCGAAGGCGAGAACCCGCTCTATCTGCCACAAGCGAAGGTCTATAACGGAAGTTGCGCGCTGGGCCCGTGCGTGCTGCTCGCCTCCCGCCAACTGGTAGCGGAGACCGAGGTCGCGCTCGAGATTCAACGCTCGGGGCAGATCGTCTTCGCGGGCGCTACGCAGCTTTCTTCCCTCAAGCGGACGACAGCGGAGCTGCTGAAATTTCTGATGCTCGACAATAGCTTTCCTCAAGGCTGCTTTCTTCTGACCGGCACTGGCATCGTGCCGCCAGATGAATTCACTCTGGCGCAAGGGGACTCAATTCGAATTACCATCGAGCCCATTGGCACGCTGGTAAACGTCGTCGGGTAGTATCAGTTTATTCGGTCTAATCTGGCGGTCTAATCTGGTGACTCATGCGGAATTCGGTCTTGCAGAATTCGGTCTTAAAGATAGCAATAGTCGCGCTGGCAGTGCTCACCGCGAGTTTTGTTCGTGGAGGAGTGACCGCGGGCATGCAGGCCACCCACGACCGTCCGATCGACTTCAATCGCGACATTCGACCGATCCTTTCCGACAACTGCTTCTCGTGCCATGGCCCGGATGAGACCAAGCGCCGTGCTCGTTTGCGATTTGATACTCGTGATGGCGTGTCAGCAAAGCCAGGCTTGATCGTCGCAAAAGATCCCGCGAAGAGTATTCTTGTTCAAAGAATCAGTGCCACCGATAAGGATCGGCTCATGCCGCCGGTCGACTCCGGTTATGCCCTGACTCCCGCACAGGTCGAATTGATTCGCAAATGGATCGAGCAGGGCGCCGTCTGGAATGAGCATTGGGCATATCGTGCTCCGATTCAGATTACGCCGCCAGTGCCTGCCAGGAGCGATGCATCCTGGCCGCGAAATCCAATTGACAACTTCGTTCTCGCGCGGCTGGAACGAGAAGGCCTTCATCCTTCCGTGGAAGCGGAGAAGGCAACGTTGCTTCGGCGCGTGACACTTGACCTGACCGGACTGCCGCCCACACCTGCTGAAGTGGATTCCTTTCTCGCCGATCAGGCGATTGATGCCTACGAAAGACGCGTTGACCATTTGCTTCTTTCTCCCGCTTACGGGGAGCGAATGGCGATGCAATGGCTCGATCTGGCGCGATATGCCGATACACACGGCTACCATATCGACAGTCAGCGAGACATGTGGCCCTGGCGCGACTGGGTGATTGGCGCATTCAACCGCAACCTCCGCTTTGATCGATTCACTATCGAACAGCTCGCAGGTGATTTGCTCCCAAATGCGACTCTGGAGCAACGGATTGCTTCCGGATTCAACCGGAATCATATGATCAACTTCGAGGGGGGCGCGATCCCGGAGGAGTACCAGACGGAGTACGTCGTCGATCGGGTCGAGACTGTCTCGACCACCTGGCTCGGCACGACAATGGGGTGTGCGCGGTGCCACACTCACAAGTACGATCCGATTACCCAGCGAGAGTTTTACCAATTCTTTGCCTTCTTCAATAACGTTGGCGAAGAGGGTCTCGACGGCAGCCGTGGCAACGCCAAGCCAATGTTGCCGCTGCCTTCGGAGAAGCAGAAGGACCGGCTGGAGGAGTTGAACCAGCAGATCAAAAGTGCCGAGGGAGACCTCGCTGATGCCGTCGTCGCACCGCTCGAGACGGCCTGGTCGAAGCCTCTCGTTGGCAGGATTGCTTCTGCGCCACGAGAAGGTCTGATTGCTCATTACGAACTCGACGGCAATTTCTCGGATTTATCCGGCCATCTCCAGCACGGTCGCGGGGTGAGTGGAGATCCCAACTTTGTGACCGGCGCCATTGGCCGCGGCGCGTCGTTCGATGGTGACACGCAGGTAACATTTAGAAATGTCGGCGATTTCGAACGCGACCAGAAGTTCACCATTTCGTTCTGGGCGCGAGGCGGCAAGAGCCAGCCGATGACTATCCTGCAGAAGATTGACGCGGCGAACGGACGTGGCTATGAGTTCGGTTTTGACGACCGCGAGTTGATTGCGATTCAGAGGTTTGCTCAGAGATTGAACTTTAAGCTGACCGCCGGGACGTCCGACAACGCGATTCGCTTTCGGACAACGAAGGCGTTCCCCATGGGTGAATGGCTGCAGATCAGTCTGACGAGCGACGGCAGCAGTCGGGCCGAGGGACTTCGTCTCTTCGTCAACGGCGAGAAGCAATCCGTGGAAGTGCTGCAGGATTCGTTGAATGCCTCGGTTCGCAGCCCCGCGGAGCTGCAGGTTGGCAAATTCGCCAAGTCGTTCAACGGTGGGATCGACGACCTGCGCATCTACAGCCGTGCGCTTGAGCCGCGGGAGATCGAACAACTCGCAATCACCTATCCGGTCGAGGTAATCCTCTCAGGGCTTCTCGGGAAGAGGACGAAGGAGGAGGATGCGCGTCTCCGGGAGCACTTCCTCACCTACGCTGCACCCGAGAATGTGCGAAAACGCTCGCTCGAACTGAAAGCTCTGAAAAGTGAGCGCGAGCAACTCAACAAAGAAATCGTCACCGTCATGGTCATGGATGAACGCGAGAAACCGCGTGAAACCTTTATCCTGGGACGCGGTGACTACCGCAATCGCACCGAGAAGGTTACCGCGGATGTCCCGGCGGTTCTTCCTCCGCTTCCCGCAGGCGCATCGCGAGATCGTCTGGCCCTCGCGAAATGGCTGGTCGATGGAAAGCATCCGCTGACTGCGCGCGTCGCAATCAATCGCTTTTGGCAAACGTACTTCGGACTCGGCATCGTCAAGACCGCCGAAGACTTTGGTTCGCAAGGCGATCCGCCAGTGCATCCGGAATTGCTCGACTGGCTCGCGGTAGAGTTTGTCAAATCCGGATGGGACACAAGAGCGATGCAGCGCCTGATCGTCACCTCCGCGACATATCGGCAGTCTTCACGCGTCACACCGCAGCTGCTCGAGAAGGATCCTGAGAATCGTCTTCTGGCGCGTGGCCCCAGACACCGTCTGCAGGCTGAGATGATTCGTGATAACGCGCTCGCAGTAAGTGGGTTGTTGAACGCTGAAATTGGTGGACCCAGCGTCTTCCCATACCAGTCCCCGGGGCTGTGGGAGGAGCTGGCATTCGGTGACGGATTCTCTGCTCAGGAGTATCGCTTGAGCACCGGGAAGGACCTGTATCGCCGGAGCCTCTACACGTTCTGGAAGCGAACAGTTCCGCCCGCTTCAATGTCGACCTTTGACGCGCCCGATCGGGAGAAATGCACAGCGCGACGCCCCGTCACCAATACTCCGTTGCAGGCCCTCATCGGACTCAATGATCCAACCTTTGTCGAGGCCGCACGCGTGCTCGCGACGCGCGCATTGCGTGAAGGTGGCCGCGACACGAGCAGTCGTCTCCAATACGCCTTTCGGCTCGTGGTGGCGCGTCGCCCGTCTCGCCCGGAGCAGCAGGTTCTTCTTGCGCTACTGAATGCCGAGTTAGCCAGATATCGTCAGGATCGCGCCGCAGCGGCTAAACTTTTGACCGTTGGTAAATCAACCCCTGATAGTGCGATGGATGGAGCAGAGCTTGCTGCGTGGACGATCGTTGCGAGTGCCATGCTCAATCTTGATGAGGCAATAACCAACGAATGATGATTGAGGGAAATGAAGACTAACCCGGAAGAAATCGGAGCTGCGCTCGAGAAGGAAATGGATCTCCATTTCACGCGCCGGCAATTGTTCGGCATCGCCGCGAAGGGGATCGGAATTGCCGCGCTTGCATCATTGTTTGAATCGGAGAGTCCGGCTCGTCCACTCCAGCAGGCTGATGCTCCGCATCTGGTAGCGAAGGCGCGACGGGTGATCTTTCTTCATCAATCGGGCGGTCCCTCACAGACGGACCTCTTCGACTACAAGCCGGCGCTGAAGAAATACCAGGGCAGCGACCTTCCGGATTCCATCCGCAAGGGCCAGCGCATCACCGGCATGACTTCAGGGCAGAGCAAGCTGCCGGTCGCGGCCTCGATCTTTAAGTTTGCTCAACATGGAAAGTCGGGAGCATGGATCAGTGAACTCCTCCCGCACACCGCGAAGGTCGTTGATGAGCTGGCAATCATCAGAACAGTGAATACGGATGCCATCAACCATGACCCTGCAATTACCTTCATTCAAACTGGCTCTCAGCAGCCAGGTCGACCGAGCCTCGGAGCGTGGGTGAGCTATGGCATTGGCAGCGAGAACAAGAACCTGCCAGCCTTTGTAGTGTTGCTGTCGCAGGCGCAGGCGCTCAACACAGATCAACCTCTGTTTTCTCGTCTCTGGTCGGGTGGGTTCCTCCCATCGAGCCATCAGGGAGTCCGTTTTCGTTCGGGAAGCGACCCAGTCCTCTATCTGGCTGATCCTCCCGGGATCAATCGGACCACGCGGCGCGAGATGCTTGATGCCGTCCGGAAGCTCAATCAGATGCAGGCGGAAACCTATGGCGATCCCGAGATCGAAACTCGAATCGCGCAATACGAGATGGCCTATCGCATGCAGGCGTCGGTTCCTGACCTCATGGATTTGTCAAAGGAGCCTGATCATATCTTCGATATGTATGGCCCTGACTCGAGGAAGCCCGGCACTTACGCGGCGAATTGCCTGCTTGCGCGGCGGCTGGCAGAACGCGATGTGCGCTTCATTCAGCTCTATCACCGGGGCTGGGATCAACATAACGATCTGCCTCGCGACCTGGCGTTGCAGTGCGGAGGAACGGATCAGCCCACGGCCGCGTTGATCACCGACCTCAAGCAGCGCGGGTTGCTCGATGATACGCTCGTCATCTGGGGAGGCGAGTTCGGACGTACTGTCTATTGCCAGGGCAAGTTGACGGACAATAACTATGGGCGTGATCATCACCCGCGGTGTTTCACGATGTGGCTGGCGGGCGGTGGTATCAAAGGTGGAATGGTGCTTGGGGAGACCGACGACTACAGCTACAACATCGTTGCCGATCCGGTGCATGTGCATGATCTGCAGGCGACTATCCTGCAGTGTCTGGGGATCGATCACAAGAAGCTGACGTTCAAGTTTCAGGGTCGGCACTTCCGCCTCACCGACGTCCACGGCGATGTCGTGCAGCAAGTTCTCTCCTGAGTTTCGCTCGCAACAATTCATAGCTTTTGGGAGGAATCAATGTCAGAGAGACGTCCGAAGGTATCGCGTCGAGACCTGCTCAAGACTGCAACCCTGGCAGGTGTTGGTCTGGCGGGGCTCACCGGTAGCTCGTCGGGACCTGAAGCGGCGACGCAGAACGCAAGTGTCATTGGCATGAAATTCGAGCCGCGAGCCGCCATTCGACTCGCAGTCATCGGTTGCGGTGCACGTGGCATGGGAATGATTCGCGAGTTTCTCGCCGTTGAGGGAGTTCAAATCACCGCAGTCTGCGACATTGTTGGCGCAAAGGTCGACCAGGCCAGAGGTATCGTCGAAAAGGCCGGTCAAAAGGCGCCCGCGACATTCGCAAATGGCGAACGCGACTTCGAGCGACTCTGTCGGCGCGATGACATCGATTTCGTTTATATCGCGACTCCCTGGGACTGGCATGTCCCAATGGCGCTCGCCGCCATGAAAGAGGGCAAGCACACCGGCGTCGAAGTTCCGGCTGCGCTTACCGTAGATGAATGCTGGCAGCTTGTCGACACATCCGAAAAGACGCGCCGCCACTGCGTCATCATGGAGAATTGCTGCTACGGATACAATGAAATGTTGGTTCTCAACATGGTGCGTGCCGGCTTGTTTGGCGACCTGCTGCACGGCGAGGCGGCGTACATCCATGATCTTCGCGAATTGTTGTTTTCCGATTCAAGTGAGGGTCTGTGGAGGCGTTTTCCGCATATCACAAGAGATGGGAATTTCTATCCCACGCACGGTCTTGGGCCCGTCGCGCAATATATGGACATCGATCGTGGGGATCGGTTCGACTATCTGGTGTCGATGAGCTCGCCTCAGTTTGGTCTTGATCAATGGCGACTCGCCCATGTCCCGCGAGAGAGTCCCAAGTGGAAAGAGAAGTATAAATGTGGAGACCTGAATACGAGTCTTATCAAGACCGCTCGCGGACGAACAATCATGCTGCAGCACGATGTCACAAGTCCGAGACCATATGATCGCCTGAATATGATTCAGGGGACGAAGGGAGTTTTTCAGGATTATCCGCCACGAATCTACGTCGATGGTCAGGAAGGTGGCGATAAATGGACGACGATCGATAGTCACAAGTCGAAGTATGAACATTCCCTCTGGACCAATATCGGCGAATTGGCGCGGCGGCGTGGCGGGCACGGAGGCATGGACTTCATCATGTGCTACCGCCTGATTCAGTGCATGCGCGAGGGACTGACCCCGGATATGGACGTTTATGATGCGGCGGCGTGGAGTGTACCAGGCCCATTAAGCGAAATGTCGGTCGCACAGGGCAGTGCGCCGGTGAAATTCCCCGACTTTACACGAGGGCGCTGGCGCGAGAAGAGAAACATCTGATTTTGGATTTTAGATTTCGGATTTTGGATTGAAGCGTCATTGTGGATTTTTGATTACGGATTGCGGGCGGAGAGACTGAGTCTCCGTTCGTAGGACCGCGTTTAGGCGGAATGCCCGAATGAGGTGACGTCCCGCCCAAAGGCTGTACTACGAAGGCAGATGACTGCTCCGTGATCCTGGGCTCAATGCGCAGGTATCCTCTTCTTCGGGGAGCTCTCGTTGCTCAGTGTGGTCCAGTACACCCACGCAATGAAAACCAATTGAAATGGTAGCCGGATGTAGTACGCATATGGCGGCAGTTCCGGAAAGAACTCGGGATTGAGTGCCATATGAAGGTTTGCGGGAAAGATCGCAATGAGTAATGCGATCAATCCCCAGCCCGCGAGTCGCGTCCACCTCGGCACCAGCACCATCACTCCCAGTACTATCTCAAAGAACCCACTCACATAATTCAGTCCCTCATGCCACGGTAGATACGGCGGCATCATTCGCAGATAAAAGGCTGGATTGCGAAAATGATTGATCCCGGCGGCAAAGAAAAAGCCAGCAAGCACGAACTTGAACAGCAAACGAACAATGCGCATTCTCTCACCTCAAGATTGTTCGACGCGTGGCGTCGGACCTATTTCGCTGCCGCTCTGAGGGGATTCCTGCGCGACAGCGAATTCCGGCACGATCGGTCTGACGGTAGGTATAAGTTCGATATGTGGCACGACGCGATCGTAGAGGTCCATCTCCGCGGCATAGAAAGCGATCTTCGAGCACATCCTCGTGGCCATCGCGACCTGTCCCGCGAGCAGCGCAATCAGCACGAGAAACAAAGATGACTGAGGGATAGCGCTTCTGATCGAGACGACCAGCCAAAACAATAGTCCGGCGATAATCGCCAATAGCAGATAGAGCGTCGCAGCCTGCAAAAACCGCTGAGCGACAAATCGGATCGCCTTGCCAGTTTCACGAAACATCTTCCTGCTTCCATTCCGCGCCGTGATGATCCTCGCGTAGTCGAAAGTCATATTGACCAACGCGAGCGCGGGCAGCAATACGAAGGTCGCGGCCCACTTCTTTATCACAACGGGGCCCTCTGTCGTCGCCATCTGTTCGGAGCTTTCGATGACAGCCAATACGATCGAATAGACGATGAAGACCGCTCCATAACCGGCGAGAGAGATCAGCCATAGCCGGACGAATCGCCAGAAGTAAACGCCTGCTCCGGACCAGAACGCGCGCATCGAGAATCCCTCACCTTTTGGCGCGGAAAGAACCTCAATGATCCCACCTGCGACAAACGCATTGGCGATCAAATAAAGGATTGCCATCAAAACGAAGATAAGTCCGGACTGTGTCGCCAGACTTACGAGCGACGTCCCTGGGAATTGCTCGTTGACCAGATCAATCAGCCAGACGGCATCGATCTTGTCGGCCAGGAGGCGAGGAGCGGTCTGAGTGCCGCTGCTCGTCGGGATGACCACCGTCAGGACGAGCGTCGCTACCGGCGCCGCAAAGATGAGGCTGCCGACAACGAGCAGACACACCATCTTCCAATTGCGCCTTGCGCGCTCGATTCCAACCCTCAATGAAGTGAGAATCATTTCCACGCCGCAACTCAGCCGATAAATGTCAGTGCCTGTAATAAAGATTGAGCCCAAAAAAGCGCGCCGGATGCCCAACGCACTCCACCGCCGAGTCCGGTCGCCTTACTGCTGGAGTTGTTTGTCCAGTTCGCGTCGAGAAGCACTTTCCGATCCGGATCAATCATCGCTTCAACGACGGCAGACGATGTTGTCATCGAGAATCTCTTCCAGCGAGCATCTATCTCCCATGAGTCCACGATGGAGGTTCCGTCGGTATTCGCGATGCGATACTCGATTGTTCGATCGCTGATTCCGGTCGGTGTGATCGTCACGCGACGGCCATCAGTCAGCTTCAACTCAAAATCGACCGGGAACCAGCCATCTCCCAGCCGCCTGACGATCAATTCGGTTCTAAAACCCTTCGGTCCGTCGGACGCGGCATCCTCCAACTGAGTACTGCTTATGTCGGCGACCTCGTAATCGAGAGAAACAGTTCCGTTGACGTACTGGTCAAAGAACCATTCCAGATCCTTGCCGCTGACTTCGTTGACCACATCGAAGAAATCCTGAGATGCCGGATGCGCATAGCGCCATTTCGCGAGATACGTCCGCATGATCTGCGCCATTAATGGCTCACCAAGATAGCGCTCAAGCGTATTGAGCATGAGACCCGAACGCGGATATGCGTTGAGGCCGTAGCTCATTTCATCGAAGAACTTCCAGGACGGGGTGAGGATCGGATCGTTGAGCCGCCCCCGCAACGTCAAGAGGCGATCCTCAAGAGGATGCTCAATCTCCAGAGGTACGTAAAAGAGATCGAACCCCCAGATTGTGATTGGAAGAACATTGGAACCGTAGGCTGTGCCCAGCACCTTTGCCGTGGAGTAGGTAGTTATCCCCTCATCCATCCACGGCTCCTCGAACTCGTTGGAGGCAACGAGACCATACCAGTATTGGTGAGCGATCTCGTGAATGATGACTTCCTCGGGGTTCTGGTCGCGTCCTGCGCGCCAGCGAGTCCAGGTAGTGACCAGCGTCGGATACTCCATCCCACCCGCGCCCTGAGCCTGGTACGGCGGATCGATAATCGCCAGCGTCTTGTAGGGATAGGTGCCATACCATAGGCCGAAGTACTTTAGTGCGTTAAATGCCGCCCGGAAATGACGATCGACCTGATCTCGATGTTCTGGCTGTATCAGAAGAATCACTTCCACATTTGAAAGTTGAATCTCAGTTGGTGAAATGTGCAACCGCTCTGACCACGAGGCCTTCTCCACATCGCTTAGTTGCTCGTTGCCTTTGAAGGTGCGAATGACCTTGATGAACTTGGTATCAGCAGACCACCCGAAGTCGTGAACATCGTCCTGGACGAAATTGTAGGTAAGCGTCCCATCGGGATTGGCGCGCTCCGAACGAAGATCCCCAGTGCCATCAACCTTGCCGCGATAGGGTGCTGGCACAGTGATCGTCACATCATAGTCACCAAAATCGGCATAGAACTCGCTGTTCGCATGGAATTGGTGGCAGTTCCAGCCAGCCTCGGTTCTGTGCCGCTCGCCAACGGTTTCCCAGACGCCGATCTTCGGGAACCACTGACCGACCATCGCAAAGGAACCCCAGTAGCCAGTTCTCGCAAAGACGCGTGGGAGACGTGAGGTGAACACCATGTCGATCCCGATCGTCTCACCCGGCCGAACGGGACGAGTGGGTCGGACGCGCAGGACCGTCTGATCATCGGAGTTGGTGTCATCAGGCTGAATAAATTCGGCGGTCTTGAGGATATCCTCGCCAGCGAGCTTCATTTCCTTGAGGTCGATTCCTCCCCATTCGCCGGGTGAGAACCGGTCCCCGCGCAAGGCTCCGCCCGATTCCCGAAAAAAGGTGCTCTTCTCATTCTTGAAGGCATTCAGGTAGAGATGGAATTGCAGCTCGTTGATGAGGTCCTTTGAGTCATTATGCCAGGTCAGGCGCGCTTTCCCCTCAACGATCGCAGGGCGACCCCGATCATCTAGCTTGAGTTGAGCATCGATCGTGTAAGAGGCAATATGCTTGCTTTTCTCAGCCACGCTGACCGTTGCGTGAGAACGCGGGATCGCCCCTGCAATCTGTAGCACCGTGAGCAGAGAGAGTAGGCGAAGTATCCTCATTTGAGTTGCGTTTTTATCACAAAGTGCAGGGAAGCCAAAGCGGTGGTCAGTGGTCAGTCGCCAGTGGCCAGGGAGCCAGCGTTCGTAGTCCCGCCTTAGGCGGAATGTCACGGTACTCGAGATTCCGCCTGAAGACATCTGAGGTGTTTT
>JBDTUW010000044.1:0-12562 GCA_040007555.1 Acidobacteriota bacterium
GATTATCGCCCTCAGATAGGTGTCATTAAACAGCGGGCACTGAAGGTCCTGAAGCACTCGTAGATAGTCTCGCTCCGGTCATCATCAGACCGATCTGCGCCGGCTCGGAGGTCTCGGGGTTCACTTCGCCGACGATGCGGCCCTGGTACATGACCAGCAGCCGGTCCGAGAGTGACATAACCTCTTCGAGTTCCGCTGAAACCAGCAATATCGCCGCCCCTTGATCGCGCAGTGCGACCAGCTTTCGATGAATAAATTCGATCGCGCCAATATCCACCCCACGTGTCGGCTGCGAGACCAAAAGCAATTTCGGATGCAGGTCGAATTCGCGCCCGATGATCAACTTTTGCTGGTTGCCACCCGAGAGAGCGCGGACCGGCAGTGCGGGGTTTGGTGGCCGAACATCGAAATCGCGGAGGATGCGCGTGGTTTTGGCATTTATCGCATGCTCGTTGAGCAGCCCCAGTTTCGGCGATGTAATTGGCGGCCGATAGTGCGTTCCGAGAATGGCGTTCTCCGCAAGGTCGAACTCCAGAATTAGTCCGCGCCGATGACGATCCTCCGGGATATGCGCCACTCCCGCTTCGATAATCTGTCTTGCCGACAACTTCGTTATTTCGCGCCCTTCGAGTTTGATGCTTCCAGTCGTCGCCCGACGCAGCCCGGCAAGCACCTCGATCAGTTCGGTCTGCCCATTACCCTCGACACCGGCAATGCCGACGATCTCGCCGGCGCGCACCTCGAAGCTCACCTCGGACAGCTTCTCCAGCTTGTCGCCATCCTGGACACCGACAAATGACAGCCCATTCACAGCGAGAACTGTTTCTCCGGGCTGTGCAGGTGGCTTCTCGACTCGTAAGAGTACCTCGCGTCCTACCATGAGCCGCGCGAGCTCCGCGGCATTCGTTTCCGCGGTCACCCGCTCACCCACGACACGCCCATCGCACATGATGGTGACGTTGTCCGAGAGCGAGAGCACTTCGCTCAGCTTGTGCGTGATGATGATGATCGTCTTTCCTTGCTCTCTCATGGAGCGCAGTATGCGGAAGAACTCCTCCACCTCCTGGGGCGTGAGCACTGCCGTCGGCTCATCGAGAATCAGGATCCGCGCCCCGCGATAGAGCGCCTTGAGCACTTCGACCCGCTGCTGCTGCCCGACGGAGAGGTCTTCAACAAGACGCGACGGATCGATGTCAAAACCAAAGTCACTCGAAAGCCTTCGCACCTGCTCCTCGGCCTTCTTGAAATCAATTCGAGCGGTGCTGCCCGGTTCGGCTCCGAGAACTATATTCTCCAAGACCGTCATCGGTGGGACGAGCATGAAATGCTGATGCACCATCCCTAATCCGATTGCGATCGCGTCGTGCGGTGATCGAATATCGCAGCGCTTGCCGTCGATGTAAATCTCACCTTCATCGGCAGTGTAGAAGCCGTAAAGGATCTTCATGATCGTCGACTTCCCCGCACCGTTCTCTCCAACAATCGCGTGTATGGTTCTTCCGGGTACCTTGAGATCGATCTGAGCATTCGCCAGAACGCTGCCAAATCGCTTCGTGATCCCGCGCATTTCAATGATATTCATCGGCTCTCCCGCCCCGGAGTCCTATTTTACCTGGCCATCGCATCCGTGACTTTGATCTTTCCGGCGATGATGTCTCGCTTGGCCGCTTCCACCTTCTCGATCACTGATTGAGGAATCAGCTGGCGGTTGTTGTCATCAATCGCATAGCCGACTCCATCATTCTCCAGGCCGTAGACGTGAATTCCTCCGCGAAACTTCCCCTCGACTTCTTCCTTGATGACACTATAGACGGCGACGTCGATTCTTTTGATCATACTCGTCAGAATGAAGCCGGGTTTGACCCAATTCTGGTTTGCATCGACTCCGATGGCGAACTTCTTATACCCTTCGGCCGCATCAAAAACTCCCAGTCCGGAGTTACCTGCAGCTTGAAAGATGACATCGGCTCCCTGCTCATACTGCGCATTGGCAAGTTCGCGCCCTTTGCCCGGATTGTTCCAGGCGGCATCCGTGATGCCGACATAATTCTGCAGAATGCGGATCCTTGGATTGACGTATCTGGCACCTTCCTCGTACCCCGTCTCGAACTTGTGGATGAGGGGTATGTCCATGCCGCCCACAAAACCGAGCACACCCGTCTTACTCGTATAGGCGGCGATCATCCCAACCAGGAACGATCCTTCGTGTTCCTTGAAGATGAGACTGGCAACATTCGGAAGGTCCGCAATCGAATCGATTAAGACGAAGTGCAACTGTGGATAGTCTCGGGCAATCTGGGTGAGAATCGGACCCTGCGCGAACCCAACTCCGATTGTCGTTTTGTAACCGTACTGCGCGAAAGCCCGGAGCGCCGGTTCAATCGAGGTTGGATCGCCCGGCTCGACATCACGAAGAATGATCGGGAGATCAGCCTTGGCGCGAAGCACGCCCTGATACGCTGCGGCGTTAAACGATCGGTCATCTTTGCCGCCAATGTCAAAGACGATACCCACCTTGACCCGCCCATCATTGGCGTCTGACGCGCGGCCACTTGCGACACAACCAGCGAGGACCATCGCCAGAATCACGAGCAGGCTCAACCCGAACGCGAAGCAGATCCGGTTACGCATGTTCCAGTACCTCCAGTATCAGTGGCCGGGCAATGTAGTCATTTTCCTCGATGTGATAAGCGCGGCGCACGCGAGCCTGCATTTCATCGAATCGCGTCTCACTGTTGAAGTGCGCCGTCACGAGAGGATCACCCGCGGCGATTCGATCTCCAGGCTTTGCGTGAATCTCGAATCCCACCGAGTGGTCAATGTGGTCTCCGAGTCTGCGTCGGCCACCGCCCCAATCCATGACCAAACGGCCAATCTCACCGGTCTCGAGGCCCATGACGATCCCTGATCGATCGGCGGTAATATCCCGCGCATGCCCTGCCAGCGGCATACGATCCGGCTCATCGAGGACCCTCGGATCGCCGCCCTGAGCCTCAATCACCATGCGGAATCGCTCAAGCGCGCGGCCCGACGTGATCGCCTCGCTGATCGTCTGACGCGCCGCCTTAACATCATCGGTCACGCCCCCAACGATGAGCATCCTCGCTGATAGCTCCAGGGAGAGCTCGGCGAAATCACCCTCAATATCTCCGCGGAGCATCTCGATGGCCTCGCGGGTCTCGACGGCATTGCCTACCCAGCGACCGAGAGGCTGATTCATTTCGGTAAGCAGGGCGACCACTCGCTTACCCATTTTCCGGCCGACCTGGATCAGCATGATCGCCAGTTTTCGTGCCTGGTCGGTCTCGCGCATGAACGCGCCACTCCCAACCTTTACGTCGAGCACCAGGCCATCGATGCCTTCGGCAATCTTCTTGGACATGATCGAGGCGCAGATCAACGGGCGGCTTTGCACCGTTCCCGTGAGATCACGCAGGGCATACAGCTTCCGGTCGGCGGGGGCGATCTCGCGCGTCTGCCCGATCAGCGCCAATCCACATCGTTTCAGAACATCGCGGAACTGCGGCAGCGACAGGTTCGTCTTGAAACCGGGAATCGCCTCGAGTTTGTCGAGGGTACCGCCCGTATGAGCGAGCGATCGTCCCGAAATCATGGGGACGGACAGCCCACACTCAGCGGCGACCGGAGCCACGACGAGTGAAGTCTTGTCGCCGACCCCTCCCGTGGAGTGTTTATCTACCTTGGGGAGATGGATCTCCGGATGCGTCAGGACTTCGCCTGAGTGGAGCATCTCATCAACGAGAGCGAGCGTTTCCGCCTCGGTCATCCCGTTCAGAAAGACAGCCATAAGCCAGGCCGCCATCTGGTAATCCGGGATGTCATCCAGAGTATAGCCACGAATCAGAAAGGCGATCTCGTCGCGAGAAAGCTCAACTCGATCCCTTGTCTTCTCAATCAAGTCTTGTGGACGCATGAAATCAACGCAACCGCCTGGGCGGCAATTGCCTCGCCACGCCCGACGGCATCCAAACCCTCATTTGTTTTCGCCTTGATATTGATCCGATTCACCGGGATTACCAATACCTTACTAAGCCGAGTCCGCATGGCAGCGATAAAAGGCGCCATCTTCGGTCGCTCGGCGCAAATAGTCACATCGACATTCTCGATCTCGCAACCTTCGGCCGCAAGCATCTCGACCACCTTCGTAAGAATAACGCAACTATCGATCCCGGCGATGGCGGCGTCCTTATCCGAAAAATGGCTCCCGATGTCGCCCAAGCCGGCAGCCCCAAGGAGCGCATCGCAGATGGCGTGCGTCAGGCTATCGCCATCCGAGTGACCTAATAGTCCCTGCTCGAAGGGGATATCGACACCGCCAAGCTTCAGCCGTCTGCCTTCGACCAGACGATGAATATCGTACCCGATTCCAACTCTAAACGATCTGGTTCCCTGTCGTCCGGTGCTTTGCTCAAGGATGTGTTCAGCGAGACTGAGGTCCTCTGCGGTTGTGATCTTGATGTTGCTTTCAGACCCCTCTACGATCGCGACGGGAGCGCCGAGCCTCTCCACCAGCATTGCATCGTCGGTCAGCGATTCAGCGGAGAGCTGAGAGAGAAACGCGTCGGAGTTTGCCCGACATAGCAGCTCATATCTGAAAGCCTGTGGCGTTTGCGCTCGAAAGATGCGCCGGCGGTCCAAAGTCTGAACGATGATCTCGTGATCAACCTCCTTGATCGTATCGGTGGAAACCTGAGCCACGATCGCGGCGCCGATGGAGGCCGCCTTGCGCACAACTTTCGAGATCATCTCGGAAGTGACAAAGGGACGGACGGCATCGTGAATAGCGACGATTTCCGGCGAGAGATCTTTGACGGCCGCGAGTGCGTTCCGAATCGATTCGCTTCGCACGCTCCCTCCACGAACAAGCCGCACAGGCTTTTTCAAGTTGAAGCCCTTGATGCGGGCCTCAAACTCGTCAACCCGATCCGCGGCCAAAGCAACACACACGAGATCGATGTCGGGGCAGGATTCAAAACGTCGGATGGTATGGATCAGGACTGGCGCACCTGCAATCTCCACAAACTGCTTGGGCACGCCACCGCCAAACCGGGTACCGCTGCCCGCCGCCGGAATGATTGCAATGTTCATTGAGGTAAGAAAGCGGGGACGCGGAGAAGTCCGAGGGAGCCCGACGCTCCCCACGTGTTCAGGTCGGCCCTGTTTTCGGTTTTCCGAAACGGACTGTGCTCAAGACTCGATGACGGAAGGTGCGGTTGCTGGCGTGGTACGACCCGGTCGAGCATCGCGCAGATCGCGCTGATCGCGGGGGTCCACGCGGGTCTCGTCCGCACGGCCAAAGATCATCTTGCCAGCAGTCGTCTGCAGCACGCTGGTGACGATCATATCGACGTTCTTCCCGATCAACCGCCGCGCATTATCCACAACGACCATCGTCCCGTCATCGAGATAAGCGACGCCCTGGTTGTACTCTTTACCTTCCTTCAGGATAAAGACACGCATGATCTCACCAGGAAGGACGACCGGTTTGAGGGCATTGGCCAGTTCGTTGATATTGAGAACTTCGACACCACGCAGATGCGCCACTTTATTCAAATTGAAATCGTTGGTGACGATGGGCGCCTGCAATTGCTTTCCCAATTCGATCTGCTTTAAATCGACTTCGCGCACCTGCGGAAAGTCGGCGTCGTGGATCTGCACCTCAAGACTATGATTTTTCTGGATTCGTTGAAGGATATCCAGGCCTCGGCGTCCACGATTTCTCTTGGCTGAATCGGAGGAATCGGCGATCTGCTGCAGTTCGCGAAGCACGAACTGTGGAATCAGGATGGTTCCACCCATGAAACCAGCCTCTGCAATATCGGCCACACGCCCGTCAATGATGACGCTGGTATCGAGAATCTTGAAGCTCTGTTTCGTACCCCGATCACTGAGTAGTCCGCCCAGCGCCGAGAGATCCAGATAATCCCCCTTCGCCCCGCCAACTAACAGGCCCACATAGGCCATAAAGAGCGTCAGCGAAAGAGTTACAAAAGATCGAATCGGCGGATCCCAGTGTTGGGCTGAGATCAGGAATCCAATCAACGTAGAGCCGACGATTCCGAGGGTGGAGCCAACCGCGGCACCGATCAGGGTCTTGAGCGATGCGCGTCGAATCCGCAGTTCAAAGCTGATGATCCCACCGGCCAGTATTAGCCCGGCCAGTGCGGACAGCGTCCGCGACCCGCCGGGGAGGCCCATTTCCCTCCCGATGCTCTCCGGAACCGGCTGAATCATGAAACTAGCGGTCACGAGAATGAGGGTAAAAACCGTACGAATTAGGATGATGTCTGCTTGCATACATTTCCCGCCTTAACCATGTGCCCACTCCGTTTGAATGAGTGAGAAGGCTGACGATTGGACGGCCGTCATGAAAGGTAAGTTTAATTGCGCGTCGTAACGGGCGGGATTGTAACACGCGTGCTTGACAGCGCCTAGCGGTTTGGTCACACACAGAACGCAGGCCCGCGAGACCCGTTCTGGCCTCAGAAAAGGGCGTCAAACGCTTCGATCACCGAACGAACACCAATGATCTCGAGAGACTCATCCGGCTCGAGACCCGCGACATTGTTCTGCGGCATAACTATCCGACGGAAACCCATTCGCGAGGCCTCTCGTACTCGCATCGCTGCGTGCGATGACGCACGTACCTCGCCAGCCAGCCCCACCTCCCCGAAAACTATCGTCCTTCCCTCGATCGGAATATTCCGAAAACTGGACGTCACCGAAGCAACGATCCCGAGGTCCACGGCCGGCTCGTCAAGCGTCAGGCCACCAACAAGATTGACAAAGATGTCGTCCCCCGAGAGATGAAACCCAAGACGTTTCTCGAGCATGGCGACGAGCAAAGCGACACGACCGGTTTCCACCCCAACTGTCGTTCGGCGGCCTGTGCCAAACTTCGACGAGTTGACCAGCGCCTGTATCTCAACCAACATCGGGCGCGTGCCCTCCATCGCGGCCACTACGGCCGAACCGGAGGCGCCGATCGGACGCTCGCTTAGAAACATCTCCGAGGGATTCTTGACGCCCCTTAATCCAGCGCCAGTCATCTCAAAAATGCCCAGCTCGTTGGCTGCTCCAAATCGGTTCTTGGTGGCGCGAAGAACGCGATGATTGTGGTGCCGCTCGCCCTCGAAATAGAGCACGGTATCGACAATGTGCTCCAATGTCTTGGGACCGGCGATTGCTCCCTCCTTAGTGACATGACCAATCAGGAAGATGGGCACGGTGGTGTGCTTGGCAAGGAGTAGAAACTGGCCGGCAACCTCGCGAACTTGTGAGACGGAACCTGGTGCGCTCTCGATCCGTTCCGTAAAGACGGTCTGAATGGAATCGATGATGACCGCGCGCGGCCCGAGCCGCTGTATTTCGTCGAGGATTCGTTCAAGATTCGTTTCGGCGAGTAGATACAACCCTTGGGGTGCAATGCCAAGCCGCTCCCCACGAAGCTTTATCTGGCGCTCGCTCTCTTCGCCTGAGACGTACAGGACCTTACCGTAGAGCGCGCTCAGGCTCGAAGCGACCTGCGCCATCAGTGTCGACTTACCGATGCCCGGATCGATCCCGCCACCAAGGACGCGATCAAATTCTTCTATGCCCGTAACGTCGCGAAGGTCGGCTTGCGCTTCGATCCCGTCAAACAGCACAGGTTGCGATTGTCGTGCCCGGACAATGCCCGACCCCGATCGACCGGCGTCTTTGGCAGCAGGACGCGCGCGCTCCTCCAGATGCGAGTTCCACGCCCCGCAATCAGGACACTTCCCCAACCATTTGCTGGATTGATGACCGCAACTCTGGCAGCTGTAAACGGTGCGGTCCTTGGCAGACATGTCCACATTCTAGCGCAGACAACTCCAGGTTCACTACTCCCTGGGAGCGTAGTACCCCTGACGTGATCGGACTCTGAGCTCCGAGCGACCCGAAATCCGGGCCGTAATCCGCCGGAACTTGCCATCGGTCGCTTCATTCGTAGAGTAATAACCGAGCAGATATTGCGCCTGTAGCTCGCCAGCGATCTGGTGGAATATCTGGTCGAGGTCCTCGAGTTGTTGGGGCAGGAATGCGACCCCACCAGTTTCTGCCGCGAGGGCGATCATCGAGTCCTGGCCCTTCTGGCTGATCTTGTTGAGGCGTATCGAAGGTCCGCTGGGATTGATCGAATAGTAGAGGCAATCATTACGCTGCAGCTCACGCAGCGTTTCTTCAAGACGAAATTTCTCGCTTTGATTGTCTTCTCCATCCGAGATGACTACGAGCACACGTCGAGTGCCCGGAGCGGCAGTTTTGCCCAGATATTGAGCGGCCAGTCCGATCGCGTCGTAAAATGCCGTCGGCTCCTTTGTTGGACCAAGGCTCATGGCACCCGCCACCGCAACCTCGACGTCTCTCGTGCGCGGAACGATCAACTTCGGTATCAGCGAAACCGAAAAGACCGAGACAAGATCGTTGGGCTTGAGAACTGCGCGGAGGAAGCGCGCTGCCGCCTGCTGCTCAAATCGGAATCGCTCGTTGACGCTGCCTGAGACATCGAAAAGCAGCGCAAGCTCTACCGGTGTCTGTCCAGGCTGACCGACGAGGGAGATCGCCTGACGCTCACCCTCTTCATCAAGTTGAAAGTCCTTGGCCGTCAGATTCTTGACCGGCTGACCTGAAGGATCCGTCACCGAAACAGGAACGGTGACGAGGTTTGAACTGATGCGGATTGCTTCAGCCTGCTCCTCGACGTTCTCCTTTTTAGGAGTGCCCGGTTGCGCCGGAGTCTGGGCTGGAGGCTGGGCTGGATCGGTTTTTTTTGTCGCGGGCTCTGCAGGCTTCTGCGGTTGAGGTGCCTCGGGTGAAACGCGCCGCGGGCGTCCCTGCGTCGCTTCCCTGCCGGCCGCGGCCCCGTTTTGATACCCGCCGGCAATGATTAAGACAAGGAGCAGGGGTGCAACTGTCCTAAGAACCCACCAGAATTGCCTTCGCGGGTCGACAGTGTCACGCATTAGATCCTTCCTTATGCCCCGAGGCGTGGATATGAGGAAAAAGGCGCAAGAGACACTTCGCACGGTGTGGCTCTTGCGCCTATCGACGGCTATTTCGGTTCCACTTCTCCAAACGAGAGCCAGTGGTAATGACTCACACTAGGGCTTTGTCGCGACCGATGACTGCGTCGCTGCATCACTACCAACGGTGGTGACCGCCCGGTTGATAGCCGGGTTGGGAGTCGTCAGACCACGGTTAACGAGAATCTTGACCTCGACTCGCCGATTCTGTTCACGACCATCTCGCGTCGCATTGTCGGCAACCGGCTGCGCGGCACCGTATCCAAACGGAGTAATGATGCGGCGAAGTGGGATCATGTGAGTTTCAGCCAAATAACGGACTACGGAATCCGCGCGCTGCTGGCTAAGCTTGCGATTGAGATCCGCTTTTCCATCTGCGGAAGCAAAGCCCATGACTTCGATGATGAAGCCCTTCTCTGTCTTCGCCTGATTGGCAATTTCATCAAGTACCGCGATTGCTTCGGGAAGAAGTTTCGCACTGTTCACCTTGAAATTAACCACGACACCCTTTTTGGCCTCATATTCGTCAAGGCTGGAAACAAGCGTGCTGATTCGTTCATTGGTCTGCTGGACACCTGCCAATGCGGCATCAGCCGCTTCCTGGGCAGCCCTGGCGCCGCCGCGGGCAGAATTCGATATCTGCTGCAGCTCTTCCAGTTGACCAGACAAGCGCTGGGCATTTTGCTCGGCTTCGCTGAGACGGCCTTCAGCGCTGGTGACGCGACCTTCAACTGGCGTCACGCGTGTCTCGACGGTTTTGGCGACGACCAACGCAGCATCGGTAAATCTTACCTTCTCTGCGACCAGCGACCCGGAAGAATCGCCTCGACCCTCGATCTCGACCGAAAGACCACGCATCAATTCGGTGGTGGCATAATTCCGAGGTCTGCGGAAAGGATTATTCTTCTTCTCCTCGACCTTAGTACTATTTGTAAGATTGATCGTGGTTTCCATTCCCCGCTCATCGCGCAAAACGAAATTGTCGACGTCGCGCTTAACGATAACTCCCTGAATCTTTTGCCTTTGCCCGGCGGGCACGCGTGAAACCTGTGTGTCTTGAGCGAGCACCGGAAGTGCGATAGCCGCCGCAATGACGAACAATGCAAACAAACGATTGATCTTATTTATCTTCATAGTCTCCTCCAAATGTAATCTCGTTCAGTGGTCCCGTTCCGTTTCACCTTCTGGCGAAATACTAGTGGCAATAGCCGTACCAGAGATCAGCAAAGTGGTGTTTTCCTGGATGCGCGTCCTGTTGGCGGCTCGTTTCGCCAATGACGCGTGGAAGGGACGGGAGGACTAAACTGCACAAACTCTTAGAGATCAAGACCTTTTCTTCTCTGTCTTTTGGGGGCGGTCGACCGCCGCAACTGCGAGGGGGTCAACCAATGTGGACATCATACCGCTCATCGCCCAGAAATGATAGCCGGTAACTTCTGCCGGTAACTTCTGCAATGCTGCGACGATAGGACTCGGCGTGCTCCAGCCTGTTTACGGCATCTCGAGGCGTCTCCAGGTTGGGTCCCGCTGCGACCCGTTCTTCGCCTACCCCAAAAACTGGAAATGCGGATGAGATCGTCACGATCCCATCCGCATTGTTTCTCGAGCCTCGACTGGCGCCGGCCTAAAAGTCGGGTACTGTGATCGTGTAGGTATTCAGATATGAAATGGGATGAAGGTTGTGGCCACCGTTAAACACCGGCCCTTTCGTCAAAATCGCTCCTAAAAGTGGCCGGTTAATCCCATTCAGCTTTATCCAACCAGTTCTGCCGGCGGGTACAATGTTGTTCAGGCTTCCACCCGCTATTCGGAAATTCAGCAACGGTGTCTGGATATAACAAGGCACCCTGACTGTGGTTGAGTGCGGGACCTCGTTGTCATCATAAACCAGCGTAAAGACCGTTGTGCTGGTTGGATTCCCCACCATCAGATTGCTCATCGGCGAATAGAGCGCGAGATTGGTAGCGTGCGTCACCTGGCTGTTAAAGCTCGACGCGGCCAGGATCAACGGAAACTGATCATACTCAATTCCATTGAACACCAGCGATGCAGTGCCGTCCCCGTTGCCAATCACGTTGCCGGGCGAAATCTTCGCAAAACCCACTGCCTGCAGATTTGCCAGCTTGCCATCCTGTTCGCGAATGAACTCATCGCCAATCAGGTAGTTAAACTGCGTCGGTCCACCCGAGGCGGCAACAGCAACAATGTAGCCCTGTACACCCGGATCAAAGTCGCTGGCCAGGAAACTGGCGGTCTGGTTCTGACTCAAGCCGAGGTAGAAATCCGCGATTGAGCAGGTGCTCCCATCGACCATGAACATGTGCACGCTGATACCCTGGTCGGGGTTCACGTTCGTGACATTAATCTGAGTGTCCTGGAGCTGCGGTGAGGACGGGCTGCTAGTGTATTTATTGAAGAAAAGGACGCTCGACGGTTTGAGGTCGCTCAGCGAGCTTTGGGCGAGGGCAAGACATCCAAAACAAAACAGCGCGGCGACGACTGAAGCAGCCCTCAGACTTGTGCGCAATCCTCGGTGAATCATACTATCTCCTGATACTCTCGGATCGAAATCAACCTCGTCCGGCACAATGACGCGGCGGACGTGTTAGTGGGACTTAACGCCGATGCCGGAACGGAAACAAAACCAAACTTTCCAAGCGCTCGCATCTTAGCAAGAGGCAGCAAGACAAGCAATACCATACTTGAGTTACAAAGGCTTCTCGCATTTTTCCTGAGCCGTTTCTGGAGCCGTCGAGGGCCCCCGGTGGAACACTCATCGGCCGCGCAAAAACTTCACCAGCGCACGCAATTCAACTTCGCTCAATCGAACCCCCAACTCTGACGGCATGACGGAACCACCGAGGGGCTTCCGGCCGGCAATGTCAGCCTTCAACATTACCCTCGAGACCGGCGGAATCGTCGTCGTATCAAACAGGCGTATCCGTTCGTCGTTCTCATCCCGCACGACTCCGGCATAGCGATTTCCATCCCGCATCGTGATCTCAACCGTCCCATATCCTGGCTCAATCCTGTCAGACGGCTTCAGGATGCTCCTCAGTATCTCTTCCTCGCTCTGCGAGCCGACACCTGTCAAATCCGGCCCCACCTTGCCACCCTTACCCTGGAATGTGTGACAAACGCGGCAGTTATCCGTCGTCACCGAATCAAAGAAAAGCGAACGACCCAGATCCGTGACCGGTGCTGCAGCTCGGTCCGAATCGTCCTTCCCCTCTGGGTTAGCTACGCCCGCAGCCGATTCACTCCCGCGCACTCCCTCATCAACCGTCAAGGCTGAAAGTGCCTGGACGTAATCCACGATCCGCGCTAGCTCGCTGTCGCCAAAACGGTCGCTGAAACCGGGCATCGCAGTACCCGGGATGCCTGCCCTGATCACCCTGTTCAGCCTGTCGAATGATATCGACCGGCCTTGTAAAACCGGGCCTCCTCCGCCTCTCCCCTGTTCGCCGTGGCAGTAGCTGCTCGCGCAGGTCAACCGG
>JBDTUW010000045.1:0-12544 GCA_040007555.1 Acidobacteriota bacterium
AAGAGATCGGCCATGGCCTCGCGTCCGGCCTGGATGATCACGTCAGTTTCCGCGCTGGTGGGATAGTGCCAGTGAGTATTGGCGTTGTGATGAAAAAGATAGTCAGTCACCGCGTCGGCAACAGAACGGGGTACTTGAGTTCCACCCGGACCATCGAAGTATGCAACCGGTTGGTCTTTATGCAGGCGTGCGAGCGCCGGAAACTGGCGTCGAACCGATCCAAAGTCGATCATTGAAGAAGCACTCAAAGTTGGGGCATGAAGGCAATCGCTCCCGCCAGATCACGGTTTGCGGCGTTGGCGCTGTTCCGGCAGAGCTTTCTTAGCCGGTGGCGCTTCGGCAGATGGCGGCTCAAGAGCTTCGGGGGCAATGCGCTGCAACTGCTGTGTCGCAAGACCCGCTTCCGGACTCTTGGAATAGTTCTTGACGACCGCGAGCAACTGCGCGATTCCCTCGTCCTTGTTGTTCATTTCGATCAACACCAGACCTCTTTTATAGAGAGCTGGAGCGGTCTTGTCGCCTTTTGGATTGAGTGTGGCTACCTTGTCGAATTCGGATGCGGATTCCGAAAACTTGCGTTGCGCATAGAGGATCTCACCAATCCAGTATTGGGCATTGTCGGCCAGCTCAGAACTTGGATAAGTTTCGACGTATTGACGAAACTCAGAGAGAGCGAGATCGAAGTTTCCGCGGGAGTAGTCGGCATAGGCTGCCGCGAAGAGCTGCTCGGGGTTGCCGGGCGTCAATTGCGCCATGACTGGTTGCTTGGGAAGGTCTTCGATCAGTTTGGTGAGACGGGCAAACTGCTCCGATAACCGCTCGAGTCGCGAGTTTGTCGCCGACAAACGCTCTCCCATCGCGCTTACCTGCGTGGCCGCTTCGCTGGTGTTGGTTGAGACCGCCGATTGAGCCCGCCGGATCGACGAAATGTTGTCGCTCATTTGATTGATCAGCGTGCTCATCTCACCGCTGCTTTTGCTCAGCGTATCCTGCATCGTCTGAACCTGCCGCTGAAGAAGCGTCAGCTCAGTCTTCATTTCCTCGACCTGAACGGCAACGCGATCAAGCTTCAGATCCTTATCCTTCTGCGCGTAGAGCGGAGTTGCCAGGGCAAACAACAAAAGCAGCTGCATTGCGAGCCCGCGTGAAATCACTTTCATAACCACCTCCCTGTTTGGCTACTTGTTGTGCCCTGTTGTTGCAATTGTTACTGCGCCAGTCCCCACACTGCGAGGATCAACAGACAGCCGGCCGTCTCAGGTTATCGCGGATCACCGCCACGCAGGTAAATCGTATCGGCGCGACGATCGTTTGCCCACGAAGGAGATCTCCCGGGGCCGCCTTCCGAGGCACCTTGAGCTTTCTCAAGTCCGTAGCTGATGACTTCCATTCGATTCGCATCGACACCGAGACTGACCAGAAAGTCCCGCACTGCACGTGCGCGTCGATCACCAAGACCGAGATTGTATTCTGCGGTGCCGCGCGGATCGCAGTTACCTTCGATGCGGAAAACGATCGATCGATTACGTTCCTGTTGCAGCCATTCCGCAGCGCGCCTCAGCTTGTCCTGCTCGCCACCGCCCACATCGGAGCGGTCCAGCGCGAAGAAGACAGCCGGGAAATAGCGGGCAAACTCGGCTGCTATCGCGGCATTGGATCCGCCAGAGGTGGTTCGCGGCCTTTCCGAACCACCAGGTCCCGCCGGGTCGGTGACGGTGATTCGAGTACTCGCGGTGGCTGTCCCGCCATCTCCCACAGCAGAGGCGGTGTAGGTCGTGGAAACGCGAGGACTGACCTCTCGCTCACCCGAACCTGGTAACTCGCCAATGCCAACAATTGAAACGGTCTTGGCATTCTCGCTTGACCATCGCAGAGTCGAATTCTGGCCGTGTTCGATGGCGCTCGGTTCTGCTCGCAGCGTGACAGTGGGCGCGGCGGAGCTGCTTGGCTTGTTGACCTTGACCGTCGCGCTGTCCCGCGCTTCCTTCTTGCCGCGTTTGGCGACCACTTCGAACTTTGTGGTGTCGGCCGGTGTCATCGTCTTGGCGCCGATCTTTTCAACTTTCTGACCGTTGAGTTGGATATCCTTGGAGTTCTTCACCTCCCAACTAACGGTGACGGGATCGCCTTGCCTAACCTCGTCGCGTGAAACCTTTACCTTAACAGCTGGCGGAGCACATCCGGCTGCCAGGCTGACTAAGAGGGCAAGGAGGAGCAAAGCCAGTTTCTTTTGGTGAGTCATTCGTTTCTCTCCTGGTCTGAAATAGAAGATGGATTAAACCATCAGCGGGCAACCTTGAACTGCCACGATCACATATAGAACGTTTCTGCTGAACGGTCTCGACTGCATTTACACCGCGACGCATCGGCTACTTTCCCCACGATGGAGATCGACCGCCACTGCGCGACAATTGACGCTGATCACTTCCGTCGATATGCATCGCCCAGATTTCCCAGCGACCCGTGCGGCTCGATTGAAAGGCGATATGACGACTGTCCGGCGACCAGGTCGGGCTTTCATTTCGCCCCGAGCCCGTCAGGCGGAGCACCTGCCCGGTGGCAACATCCGCCAGGTAAACCTGATATGATCCGCCGCCGCCATCCCAGGTAAATGCGATAAAGCGGCCATCCGGGGACCATGAGGGCGTGTCCATCTGCCCGCCGAGAGCAAGCAGTGGTCTTTCATTCCCGCCGCTCGCATCCATGACATAAATCTGCGGCGCTCCGCCGCGGTCCGACACAAATGCGATCTCGCGACCGGTCTTCGGATTCCAGCGCGGAGAGATGTTCACCGCGTTTCTTGTATTGGTCAACCGCCTCGCACCCGAGCCGTCGGCGTTAGCGACGTATATCTCCATCGCGGTGCCGTCCTTACTCGAACTGAACGCAATCTGACCGCTCGGTGAGATCGCGGGAGATGTAGTCGTCGCGCGAAACTGCGTAGATCCGACGATCAATCCATCTTCGCTGCGAATCACCACATTGGGCGCGCCGCTGCGATAGGAGACATAGGCCAGTCTCTTGCCATCGGGTGAATAGGATGGGAAGAGCGCGATCGAACCATCCCGGCTAAAGGCTCGTCCGCCGAAGCCGTCGTAATCCATGACGTGCACTTCGCGATTTTGCACGAAAGCGATCTTTGAAGTGGCGATGCCATCAATCCCCAGTAGAAGCTTGATGATCTGGTCGGCGAACTGATGCGCCATACTGCGAGCATCGCCGCCCAGACTCGCGCTGAGCAATTGTTGCTGCGTTTTGACATCGAAGAGAAAGCCGGTGGCCTGGGTCGTGCCGGTGAGGCTGCCAAAGGCGAGATAATCGGCTTTGGCGGGATCTTCCGCCCACTCCGCAAACTTTAACCCTGAAGGATCCGCGAGTCTCGTTTTTGGGTACAGACTCTTGCCAACCAGATTCGCCGCTCCGGCAAACTGCAGATCGCTCCAGAGCACTTCGTTAAAAGTGGAGACTGCACTCTCTGCGCCCGTGGCCCTCGATTGAAAGTCAGCGACCGCGAGCGAGGGCCCGCTGCCGGGTGCCACGATAATCGTCCCGAGTTGGCGTCGTAGCTCGTCACCCGGCGTCTGTGGCTGAGCGGGCGGACTTGTTTGCGCCGGCTGTTGAGGGTCTGACGAGGCTGTCCTCGCAGACAGTGGCAGAGCAGTGTTCGCGTAGATCAAAACGCCTGTGAGGCCAAGAATCGATAAAGCTCTTTTCATCCCATCTCCGATGACATCATCTATTTCGGATATCTGAACCAGATTTCCGCGACCGCCTCCTGTACGCCTGCGAGAAAAGTCGGCGGAAAGGATGGTAGTGGATTTGAGGCGAGAATCGCTCGCTCAGCGGCCCGATTGACAAGGTCGAATTGACTCGATTGTTTGATGTAACGCGGCGCGACACGACCGCCCGAAAGCGACTGAATCTGGCCATCCCTCGAGATCCGCAGCTGGATGATCACATAGTGCATCTGACTGGCCTGAGGAATCTGCGGTGGATTGTAATTGCGGCTCAGGATCATCTGAATGCGGCGCCCGTACTCGGAGCCGCCTGGCACCCCACCAGTTCCCGAGCTCGCAGCCGCATTCCCCAGCCCGATGCCACCATTGAGAACCGGCGTCGGCGAGCCATAGCTGCGTCCCACATCGACACTGGTGTTGGCAGATTTGCCCTCAAGCGGCTTCCTTGAAACAACCCGCTCATTCTGAACCGCGGTTGGGCGTTCGGTGACGATGGGCTTCTCGGCGGCCTTCGGCGTTTTCTTCTCAGGTACCTTTTTATCCGTGCGCGGAATTACTTCCGCTTCGGGAGGCGGTGTCGGTCGTCGAGTTTCGACGACGACATTATTTGCGGCATTGTCGGTCTCTCCGGCGAGAGATACAGGTCGAGGCTTGGTGAATCCCAGCTGACTCGCGCTAATGACACCAACTTCGATCGCGGTTCCGGTCCCGCCTCCGTCTCCCTCACCCGCCGCGACAATCTCGGTTGTCAAAGGATAGCGGAAGAGAAGAATGACCGCGGCGAGCACGAGAAGGTGCAGTACCGCGGAGAGTACCATCCCATGTCGCAGTTCACGTTTTGCGAACTCGCCTGTCCTGAGCGCCGCTGCACGTTCCATTACTGCTTCTTCAAAGAAGGCTCGGTCACCAGGCTGACATTGGCCTGGGCGCGTTTGGCCTGATCGAGTACATACGCGATGACGCGATATGGGGTCTCGCCATCGCCGCGCACATAGACGCGACGATCCTGTCGATTCGCAAGTCGTTCCGCCAGCTTTTGTGGCAGGTCATTGATATTGACTGCGTGCCGGTCATCACCGCCGCTGAGGTAAACGGAGCCTTCCTTATCGACGGTCACGATCAGCGCCTCGGGTGGCTGTTCGCGGGAATCCGCTTCGCGTGTCTTCGGCAGATTGACCTGGATGCCCGTTTGCAGGATCGGCGCGGTGATCATGAAGATAACCAGCAGCACCAGCATGACGTCCACCAGCGGAGTCACATTGATCTCTGCCATGGCCGTCTGAGTTCTGCCATTCCTCGATGTAAATGCCATAGCGCGTTATCGATGCTCCACTCGCCCCGCTTGCCCCAATTGCCGAAGGTCAATCGCCTTGACCCAGAGGAACAGTTTGGCTCGCCCCCGGCAGCCCACGCCCATCCGCGCTCGCGGGTCGCCACGCTTCCCTTTCGATGAAATTGAGAAGCCGAAGGATGAAGCTGTCCATTTCGGCCGCGAGCATCTTGATTCGGTTGAGGTAATGATTATAGGCAAGCACTGCCGGCACGGCCGCGGCAATTCCGGCCGCAGTCGCGATCAGCGCCTCGGCAATACCCGGCGCGACGACTTGAATCGATGCGCTCGATGCCTGGCTCAACCCCTGAAACGATATGATGATGCCAACGACGGTCCCAAAAAGCCCGATAAATGGGGCCGCACTCGCAGTTGATGCAAGCCACCCAAGGCTTCTCTCAAGTCGCGTTGTCTCGGCGATGGCAGTGCTCTGCATGACCCGATGCACCGCATCGAGACTGAACATCGCTTCTGAAGCCGAGGTCGAGTTGCTATAGCCTGCCTGAGTCCGCAACTCTTCGTGAGCCGCGACATAAATCCTCGCGAGTGGACTGGCAGGAAATGCTGAGCTGCCTGCGTAGAGGTCCTGGAGCCGGGAACTACGGGCGAAGACCTGTAGGAACTCGACGGATTGCCGCTGCGCGAGTCTCGTTGAGCGTTCCTTGGTCAGAATTATTGCCCAGGAGGCAAGCGAGAAGACAAGAAGGACTATCAGGACGAATTTGGCAATCGGACTTGAGCGAAGGATTAGATCAGCCAGACTGCTGCTGTGCTGGACGACCGGCTCCTGAAAGAGCCAGAGTGCTGTAGCAATCAACAAGAGTTCTCCATGGTTTCTACTCGTGATATCACAGCCTGATGATAACAGACTGACCAGCCAGTAATTAGCTTCTCAAAGTTGACGATTATGCTATCATGCGCGCCACATTGGGTTCAAGGCGGCCCTTCTTTCGCATCTGCTGCGTGCGTCTCTTCTCTGGCAGATGCGCTTTCGATACCGAATCACAGCCATGAAGTCAGCGGTACGATGGGCCACACCAGGGCACACGAGCGTCGAGGAAGGCTCCTCGCGGGAGGAGTGACACACGCAGAGGGAGAGCAGACCAATGAAAGCTACCACAATGCTCATTGCTGCGGCCGCACTCAGTTGTCTTTCGCTGTGCGCGCCGAGTGTTGAGTCAGCCATGCCGGTGAACTTTGCACCAGCTGGAATCGCGACTCAGGACAAGAAGGTGTTGACCGAGTTCCGTGGAGTCCGTCTGGGATTCAAGAAGGAGCAAGTCCAGGCGGCCCTCGGCAAGCCATCGAACGCGGATGAAGCGCGTGCCGAATTCACCTTTGACGGCGAGAACCAGATCACTATTCACTATGACAACGGCGAGGTGAGAGCAATACAAATCTCTTATGTCACCGCCACCAAAGTTCCGTCATGGACGGAAGTGGTCGGGGATGCCGAGATAAGCCAGATGGAGAGCGGAGCGAAAACCGCGCGCAAGGTGGTCAACGCCGAGCATTTCTGGGTTTCGATGTATCAGAGCAAAGACGGCTCCATTACGCGAATCACCATCAGCCGATAGCTCCGTTCCTCAAACAGTCGCCTTTTTGCTGTATTTTTTTCGCAAAGGCGCAAAGGCAATTTTCCTAAACGGTCGAGGCAAAAGTGCACGGAGGGCTGAGAGCCATACCGTGCCTCTGGTTGAAGCTACTGGAGACTACTCGACGCTACTTCTTTGCCAGCTCCATCCGGGTAATCGCGCGCTGGAGCTTTTCCTTGATGATTTCCAGATCGGTCTCGTCGCCCGTTGAAGCGCCCTGAAGGCTCGCAGCGAGAAGCTTCTCAGCACGAGCTCGCGCCTCTTGCGCCCGATGAAAATCGATCTCTTCGGGAGTCTCCGCCACCTCCGCAAGGACCGCGACACGATCGGGCAGGACCTCAACAAAGCCGCCGCTGACGTGCAGAGACTTCTTCTCAGTTCCCTTCCGATACGTCAGCACACCGCTTTGCAACTGTGAGATCAGCGGCGTGTGATCCGGTAGTATGCCCAGTTCGCCACCGAGACCGGGCACGACTACCTCATCCACATTCTCGCGCAACACCAGTTTCTCGGGCGTCACTACTTCGAGTTCAAGTCTGTCAGCCATATCGGTGCTCTGGTGACCTCTTAAAGATTCTTCGCGGCTTCGATCACTTCGTCGATCGTGCCCTTCAAATAGAAGGCCTGCTCGGGAAGGTCGTCGTGTTTGCCGTCAACGATTTCGCGGAAGCCACGAATCGTCTCATCGAGCGAAACCAGCTTACCCGGAATACCCGTAAACTGTTCCGCCACGAAGAACGGCTGCGACAGAAACCGCTGAATCTTTCGCGCCCGAGCGACCGTGACCTTGTCGTCCTCAGACAGCTCATCGATTCCCAGAATCGCAATGATGTCCTGCAGGTCCTTATACCGCTGAAGAACGCGCTTCACATCCTGCGCGGTGTTGTAATGATCCTCCCCCACGATGTGCGGATCGAGAATTCGCGAAGTCGATGCCAGCGGATCGACCGCCGGATAGATTCCCAGCTCAACGATCTGACGCGAAAGCACGGTCGTCGCATCAAGGTGCGAGAAAGTAGTTGCCGGCGCCGGATCGGTCAGGTCGTCGGCTGGAACGTAAATGGCCTGTACCGAGGTGATCGAACCCGTCTTCGTTGAGGTAATCCGCTCCTGCAGCTCACCCATCTCGCTCGCAAGGTTCGGTTGGTAGCCGACCGCGCTCGGCATCCGACCGAGAAGCGCGGAAACCTCCGAACCGGCCTGTGTAAAGCGGAAGATATTGTCGATGAAGAGGAGCACATCCTGACCTTCGTCGCGGAAATGCTCGGCCACCGTCAGTCCCGACAAGGCGACTCGAAGACGCGCTCCGGGTGGCTCCGTCATCTGACCGTAAATAAGTGCGACCTTCGATTTGGAAAGGTCTTCGTCATTGATGACTCCGGACTCGCGCATTTCCAGCCAGAGATCATTGCCCTCACGAGTACGCTCACCGACGCCGGCGAAGACCGAGAAGCCACCGTGCGCCTTGGCCACGTTATTGATCAGTTCCTGAATGAGTACGGTTTTGCCGACACCAGCGCCGCCGAAGAGACCGATCTTTCCGCCCCGCAAAAACGGCTGAATGAGATCGATAACCTTGATTCCACTGACCAGCATCTGCTGATCAATCGCCTGCTCATCAAGCCTCGGAGCGTGGCGGTGAATCGGGTTGCGCTGGGTTGCCTGGACCGGACCGCGGTCGTCGATAGGCTCACCAATGACATTAAGGATGCGTCCAAGAGTGCCTTTTCCGACCGGGACCTCGATCTGGCTTCCGGTATCGATCGCCTTCATGCCGCGAACCATGCCATCGGTAGGCCTCATCGAAACCGTGCGCACTCGACCTTCGCCGAGATGCTGCTGAATCTCGCAGATGACGTCAATAGGATTGTCGACCTCAAATCCCTCACTGGTGACGCGGATCGCCTGATAGATTGGAGGAAGGTGATTTTCCGGGAACTCAATATCGATCACAGGGCCGATAATCTGCACCACTCGACCGACGTTTCCGTTAACCGCTGCTACAGGGCTTGCCATATATTTTAAGACTCCTTATCACTTCTTCAAAGCCAAGTAGTTTAGCATGAGCGGTTGTCAGTTGTTAGTGGTTAACAAATCAGCGCGGGACGAGAGGTCCGGGTGCCAGGGGGTTCCGCGTTATTAGCCTTAGGCGGAATCTCGGATAGTGTAGCGTTCCGCCTAAAGGCGGCATTACGAACGCAGACTCCTGACCCTGACCCTTTCCTCGTGTATACTTAATGGTTTAAGGGAGCCATGAGGAACTAATGGACTTTAGCGAGACCTTAAGACTGGCGATCACTGCAATCTGGGCTCATAAGCTCCGGTCGGCGCTGACTCTTCTGGGAATGATCATCGGCGTGACTGCCGTCGTCATCATTGTTTCCCTGATTCAGGGATTCAATATCTATGTCGATGAGAAGATTGCGGGAATCGGCGCCAAGTCCTTTAGCGTCCGCCGCTTCGGGTTCGACGACTGGCGAACTACCGACTCCATTGCTCTCGCTCAGAGGCGTAACAAAGACCTCACCACCGACGATTTTGAGTTCATCCACTCCCGGGCCACCCTGGTCAAACAACTCGGCGCAAAGGCCCTCGGTACTCCCTCGACCATCAAACGGCTGAACGAAACGGTCGAGAACGTCAACGTCGACGGCGCGACCGCAAACGTAGCCGAGATCGAAAATACCGATGTGAGCGAAGGGCGCTTCTTCACCAACACCGAAAACGAATCGGCGATGCCAGTCGCCTTTCTGGGCTCTGAAGTCGCTGCCAAACTTTTCCCTGTTGGTTCAGCGCTCAACCAGGAAGTGACCATCAACGGCCTCCCTTACCGTGTCGTCGGGATTGCCGCTGCCAAGGGTACGATCTTCGGAATGCCGCAGGACATCTTCGTCACGATTCCACTTCGGACTTACGCGAAGAATTTTGGCGCCCTGGTTCGGCAGCGAAGCTATTACATGATTGGTACGTCCGTTACAGACGAGCTCTTTCAGGACGCAGTCGATGAAGTGCGCGCATTGATGAGGTCGCGCCGCGGTCTCAAATTTGGTGAAAAGGACTCGTTTGGGATCATGACGCCAGACGCGATCACCGGTTTGAGAGATCGCATTCTCGGACCGATCTTTATTGTGGCGGTCGTGGTGCCCGGGATTGCGCTGGTTGTGGGCGGCATCGTCATCATGAACATCATGCTGGTGTCGGTGACCGAGAGGACCAAGGAGATCGGGATTCGCAAGAGTCTTGGTGCGAGACGCAATGACATTCTCAAACAGTTCCTGATGGAAGCAGTCATGCTCTCCGCGATTGGCGGGTCGATAGGGGTTATCCTGGCGTGGGCCGCGGGGCTCGCACTCAGCCACTTCTTTTTTCCAACATATCTATCGATTACCGCGGTGGTAGTTGCCGTCAGTTTCTCTGGCGTGATTGGCGTGATTGCAGGTATCTGGCCTGCCCGTCGTGCCGCGTGGCTCGATCCCATTGAGGCGCTTCGCGCGGAGTAAGCAAGTATGCCCATCCTTCGCAGTGACATCTACGAAAACCTGCTCATGGCGCTCTCAACGCTGCGCGCCAACAAGCTGCGTTCATTTCTGACGGTCATCGGAGTCGTCATCGGCGTCTGGACCGTCATGGCGATCGCATCGATCATCAGCGGTATCGACTACGCCGTCTCGAAGGAGATCGAGTCGTTTGGAACCAATTCAGTCTTTCTCTACAAGTTCGATGCCGGTGTCCGGTTTGGTCCGCCGAGTCGCGAGGAGAGGATGCGCAAGGCTCTGACTTACGATGATGCAATGGCTATTTCGGCATTGCCATCGGTCAGCCTCGCGGTTCCGCTGCTCAACATCACCAACGATTATTTCGGTCGGAAGCTTTCGGTAAAGGCGGGTGGAAAAGAATCCGCATCGATCCAGTTGCAGGGCACGCTCCCGGAATATGAGAAGGCCGGCATCTGGTTTCTATCCTCGGGAAGATTCTTTAGCAAACTCGAGAATGAGAGCCGCGATGAAGTATGTGTGATTGGTGCTTCTGTAGCGGAGCAGTTCTTTCCATTTCTCACGCCGCTTGATCGGATGTTGACTATTGGAGGGCGTGAGTTTCGGGTTCTGGGAGTACTCGAGAAGCGCGAGCAGTTATTTGGCGGTGGCGAAGGCAGCAATGATCAGAACAACGTCATCTTTGTGCCCTTCAGCGTCGCGCAGAAATTGAAGCCGCGCGCGGACGATATCTTTGTGCTTGCGGTGGCGAAACCGGGAATGCTGAGTGTGGCGCTTGATCAGATCACGGATGTGCTTCGTATCAGGCGAAAGGTGCCATTTGGGAAGCCAAACAACTTTGGCATCTCGACGGCAGATTCGATCATTGACTCGTTCCGGGCGATTACGATCGGCGTAGCGATCGCGATGGTTGCGATCTCGTCCGTGGGACTACTGGTGGGCGGCATCGGCGTCATGAATATCATGCTCGTCTCAGTCACGGAGCGAACGCGGGAGATTGGCGTGCGTAAGGCTATCGGTGGCCGGCGTCGCGACATCATGTGGCAGTTCCTGATTGAGGCGATGACGTTGACGGCTGTCGGCGGACTGGTCGGATTAATTTTCGGATGGCTGACGACGTTATTGATTCGCATGTTCGTCCCGTCGTATGTGCCGATCTGGGCTCCGATTGCAGGGTTTGTCTCAAGCGTCGGGATTGGGATGATTTTTGGGCTGTGGCCAGCATGGAAAGCGGCTCGACTCGATCCGATTGTTGCTTTGAGATATGAGTAAGCGGAGAGAGAGCGCAGCAATCAGGAGCGCGACAGAGACTCGACGCAGCTCGAGCAGGGAATAAGCACTTTCTCCAGCGGCGGCCGATAATAAAGCCTATGTAAAGGGCTCTATACGTAGCAAGCTAATCGATTAACTGGTCGCTCATATGGGGTTCGTTTAGTAAACGGACAATTTCCAACGATTTGAGGAGCCGAAATTGAATAACTCTCTACAGAAAGACCCTTGTGTGTACGGAGTCAGTGTCACTGTGCGACAGCCATTGGCGGACGGACTTTGCACTTATTCACATCGCAACGCGATCATCGGATCAACCTTCGTCGCGCGCCGCGCCGGAATGTAACAGGCAATCAGCGCGACCACCGTCAACAACACAGCGATCACGCCATAGGTCAGCGGGTCATTGGGCTTGATGCCATAGAGCATCTCCGAGAGTTGTATTGAGTTTATTGGAGCCGGAGACTTTAAGGACACTATCGGCGCGACCCGAACGGCTTCGAGAGCTGATCGCAGGCACACCTCAGGCGCCGCAGGTGGTGATCGATGAAGTACAGAAGCTGCCTGAGCTACTGGAAGTCGTTCACTTGCTCATCGAAGAGCGAGTACCTGCCCAGTTCATACTCACTGGCTCAAGCACCCGCAAGCTGCGAAGAGGCGGCGTCAATCTCCTCGGCGGACGCGCAGGGCAGAAATCATTACATCCTTTTATGGCCGCTGAGCTTGGCGCGCAATTCACCCTGGACGGCGCATTGCGACTCGGCATGCTCCCGATCGTGCTTGGCAGCAAGGTCCCCGGAGAGATACTCCGCGCCTACAATGGCCTTTACTTAAGGGAAGAAGTGCAGATGGAGGGCATGGTCCGAAATATCGGCGGCTTCTCACGCTTCCTCGAGGCTCTCAGTTTCTCCCAAGGTGCCGTACTTAACCTGGCCAGCGTAGCCCGGGAGTCTCAGGTAAACCGCAAGTCTGTCGAAGGATATCTCGAGATTCTCGAGGACCTCCTTCTAGCTTTTCGCGTACCCGTTTTCACCCGAAGGGCCAAGCGTGAAGTAGCTGCCCATCCGAAGTTTTTCTTCTTCGGCTGAGGCGAAAACAGAGGCGACGAGATGCCGCGCT
>JBDTUW010000046.1:0-12544 GCA_040007555.1 Acidobacteriota bacterium
CAGAGGCGGGGAGAAGCAAGAGGCGCAGAGGTGACTGGACTCTGCGCCTCGGCGTTATGACACTACCGCGTCAGCTGACGGTACTTCAGTCGATGGGGTTGATCGGCATCGGTACCGAGTCTCGCCTTCCGATCGGCTTCGTACTCGGAGTAATTTCCGTCAAACCACACCACCTTCGAGTCTCCCTCAAAAGCGAGGATGTGCGTCGCGATGCGATCGAGAAACCACCGGTCGTGGCTAATGATCACCGCGCAGCCGGCGAATGCCTCGAGCGCCTCTTCCAGCGCACGCATCGTATTGACATCGAGATCGTTGGTCGGCTCATCCAGCAGAAGAACATTTGCGCCGGATTTGAGCATCTTTGCCAGATGAACCCGATTGCGTTCCCCGCCGGAAATATTGCCCACCTTCTTCTGCTGGTCTGAACCGGAGAAGTTTAGCCGAGCGACGTAGGCGCGCGAATTGACCAGTCGAGTCCCAAGCTGGATCTGGTCCTGACCACCCGATATCTCCTCCCAGATGGATTTCTCCGGATCCAGTGTTCGCGATTGGTCAACATATCCCAACGCGACGGTCGACCCAATTTTGAAGGTGCCCGAGTCGGGCTTTTCCTGACCCGTGATTAGTCGGAAGAGGGTTGTTTTTCCGGCCCCATTTGGACCGATGACGCCAACGATGCCCCCTGGCGGCAGGCGAAAATCGAGACCCTCGAAGAGAAGGTTCTCGCCGTAGGCCTTGCCGACTGCGGTGGCTTCGATCACCGAATCGCCGAGTCGCGGCCCGGCTGGAATGTATATCTCGAGATCAGCAGCTAGTCGCTCGGCTTCCTGACTGAGCAATGACTCGTAGGCGGTGACGCGGGCTTTGCTCTTCGCCTGCCGTGCGCGTGGAGACATGCGGACCCATTCCAGCTCGCGCTCAAGCGTCTTCTGACGCTGGGACTCGGCGCGCTCCTCTTTCCGCAATCGTTCGTGCTTTTGTTCGAGCCAGGAAGTGTAATTGCCTTTCCACGGAATTCCCTGCCCTCGATCCAACTCGAGTATCCAGCCGGCAAAATTGTCGAGAAAATACCTGTCGTGAGTTACCGCAATGACGGTTCCCTCGTACTTCTGCAGATGGTGTTCGAGCCAGGCTACAGTCTCGGCATCAAGGTGGTTGGTCGGCTCATCCAGAAGCAGCACATCTGGCTTTCCGAGCAGCAGCCGACACATCGCAACACGACGGCACTCTCCACCCGAAAGCACACTGACCAGGGTGTCACCTGGGGGGCACCGGAGGGCCTCCATTGCCATTTCGAGGCGGCTGTCGAGGTCCCAGCCGCCAAGTGCTTCGAGCTTTTCCTGCACCTCTCCCTGACGGGTGAGGAGTTTGTCCATGGCGTCGCCGTCCATCGGCTCGGCAAACTTGTCGTTTATCTCTTCAAACTCCTTGAGTAGGTCGACAACTTCCTGCACACCCTCTTCAACGATCTGACGCACAGTTTTGGTGGTATCCAGCTTTGGCTCCTGCTCGAGCAAGCCTATTGAGTAGCCGCTTGAGAGGGCTACTTCACCCTGAAAGTCCTTGTCGATGCCGGCGAGAATGCGCAGCAGCGAAGATTTACCTGATCCGTTCAGGCCGAGAACGCCAATCTTGGCGCCGTAAAAATATCCGAGAGAAATGTCCTTGAGCACAGCCTTCTTATCGTAGAACTTGCTGACTCCGGACATTGAGTAGATGACCTTATCCGCTGGTTGACTCATTGTATCGCTTTAGCTGACTCTCCATTCGAATGATGATTCCGAGCAAAAGTTTGCTCATCGAGGCAATCCTCAATCTTGTGGTACCCGGTAGCAAATAACAAGGCGCCGCGGTGCACCACGGCGGCGGCCCATCGCGGCGGACTAACTGGCGAGTTGTTTTGATGGGTTTCGAAAGGAGCTGCCAGAAGGAATGGCGAGTTCAAATGTGGACAATTCTTTAGGCTTCTGCGGCGTCGGTTTGAAAGTTCTCAACGCAAAGACGCATCCTGATTTTAGATTTTGGATTTTAGATTGCCGGAAAGAGCGTGTTGATGTGAAGCGCAGATCCCTCCGGCAATCCAAAATCAAAAATCTAAAATCCAAAATCCAGAACAAGCTCACTCGTGACGAAGGGCAACCATTGGGTCAACCTGCGTTGCTCGCCATGCTGGTATCAGACATGCCAACACTGACACTGCGACTATTAAAGTGGTTATCACGGTGAAGGTCGTCGGGTCCGTCGCCGTGACGCCGAATAACAGCCCCGTCAGCAACCGGGTCAGGCCGACGGCGGCGACCAGGCCAAGTCCTACTCCAAAAAGTGACATCTTCAACCCGTGGGCCAGGACCAGACCCAGAATCGCCGGCCGTCGCGCCCCCAGCGCGATTCGAATGCCCAGCTCGTGAGTGCGCTGACCCACGAGGTACGCGATGACGCCGTAGAGACCCATAGTAGCCAGAAGCAGCGCCACGGCTGCGAAGGCGTCGAGCAGGATCATTGAAAACCGCTGTGTGGCGAGCGTCTCGGCAATCGTCTCATTCATTGTTTGAGGGCTGAAGATGACATTCTCGCTGTGCTGGGCCTGGACGACGCGGCGTATCGCATCAAAGGGCGCCTTGTCTGATCCACTTCCCCCGTATCGAACCACAGCAGACATGCCAGACGGTACCTCGCCATCCGGGAGCCCTCTGAATGGCAGATAAAGCTCAGCCTGAAGCGACTGCGCGCTGTCGGAAGCATCGACGCCCCACTGCCGGACGTGTCCAACCACACCGACGATCTCAATCGCGCCACTGTCGTCCAGCCTCACACCCTTACCGATTGGGTCGGTGGTACCGAAATACTTGTGCGCAAAAGCCTCGTCAATCACGGCAACACGCCCACTTCGCTCATCATCGCGATCCGTAAAAAAGCGGCCCTGTTTGAGAGGAATCCCCATCGCCTTCAGATAGTCTGGTTCAACAATATAGACGAGGGACATGTGCATCTCGCTTTGACTTGCAGGTTTTGGTTGGCCATCGAGCCAGAAGAACACGTCGTCCTCGCCCTGCAGCGGAGTCGCGCCTTGCGTAAACGACGCCGCCTCGACCCCTGGCGTCGACAGTATCCCGCGATTGAGCTCGCGCAGCGACGCCCGGATGGCATTCGGTTCGGCCGTTTGCATCGACGGCGGAAGGGTCAGGGAAAAGGTCAGCACATTGTCTGGTCGAAACCCGGGATCCACGTTCCAAAGCGCCGACAGGCTTCTGATCATCAAGCCTGCACCGACAAGCAGGACGAGGGCGAGCGCGATCTCAACGGCTACGAGGAGACCCTGTGCCCGGTGACGCAAGGTTCCGGATACGCGGCCCCCCTCCTTGAGGGTTGCAGACAATCGCGCATGCGAAGTCCTGAACGCTGGAGCAAGCCCCGACAGAACGCCCGTCAAGAGTGAAACCACCAGTGTGAAGATCAGTACGCGGCCGTCGAGGCCCACTTCCTTCGCGCGTGGCAGGGCGGTAGGCAGCGCGCCAAGTGCCACCTCAGTTCCCCATCCAGCGATGAGTAAACCCAGCCCGCCGCCAGCCACCGCAAGTAGCATGCTCTCCGTCAGGGATTGGCGAAGGAGGCGCAGTCGACCCGCGCCCAGTGCGGCGCGAATGGCGAATTCACGCGCCCTGCCGGTCGAACGCGCAAGGAGCAGGTTGCTGACATTGACGCAGGCAATGAGGAGGACAAAGGCGACTGCGCCGAGCAACATCAGGAGCACGGGCCCGATGTCACCTATCACACGCTCCTTGAGCGGCACGAGCCGGCCTCCCTGCCCCTTATTGGTAGCAGGATACGCGACCGCGAGATCCTCTGTCACTCTATCAATGTCGGCCTGCGCCTGCTCGACCGTGACACCAGGTTTTAATCTTCCAATGCCATGCAGGCCGAGACCGGCGCTCCGGCTCTGCAGCCCTGGATTTGACCACTGACCGATAGGCACATAGACAGCAGCCGTACCGAAATTGAAGTTCGCGGGGAGGATCCCGACGATCGTGTAGCCTTTGCCATCGAGAGTGAGGCTTTTGCCCAGAACGTCAGGGGCGGAGCCGAATTTGTGTTCGCGGAACGCAGCGCTGATCACCGCGACGGCTTCGGCGCCGGGCCCATCTTCCCCGGGCGCAAAGGCACGCCCCAGTGCCGGTTTGATTCCAAGCACTGAGAAGAAGTCCGCAGAGACCAACCGGGCGGTGACTTGCTCTGCCTGACCTAAGCCGGTCAGACTAAACCCGAAGCCACGCGAAATAGACATTGAGGTAAAGGTGCGATTCTGCTTCTGCTCTGATGGAGGGTCACGAGTTGCTCCGGCTGTGGGTAGGGCAGCGGATTGAGCAACACCCCATTGACGACGGAAAAGAGAGCGGCATTCGCGCCGATTCCCAACGCGAGGGTCAGGACAACGACGGCAGTAAAGCCCGGATTCCTCGCGAACATTCGCATTCCATAACGCAAATCCTCAATCATTTCATTCTCCCATCGTAGTTGCTGCAGCCAGATCGCATCCCAGAATGCACTTGTGCTGCGCCAGAGAAGGTGAAGTTTGTAGCGGTAGTCGAGCCGATCCCACCGGGCGAGCATGATTTCGCGATAGCGCAATTCGGCCTCCCATTCCTGCCGCCAATCGGCGCGGAGCCGACGCGGAACGATGACGCCGACGAGCGCAATCAGGAAGAGGTGCGGTCTGGTAAGGAGGTGTTTGTAGGTGGTCTTTGGCACGGTATCGGATGCTCATGCGCGAGACGGTTTACGATCCCGTTCTGGGCCTGGTTGCGTCTGTTCCAGCAAGCGGTAACGCTTGACCGCTTCGGCGAGAGCGACGCGGCCTTCGCCGGTGAGATCGTAGTACCTTCGTTGCGGGCGAGGTTCGGCCTGGGCGATACTCTGCTCTTCCCACTTTGAGGAAAGGTAGCCACATTCTTCGAGACGACGAAGTGCAGGGTAGACCGTACCACCGGGCACTCCCGTAATGTCGATGATGTCAAAGCCGTAAAGATAGCCGTTGGCCAGTGCCTGCAGAATAACGGCTGTCGAGTAGGTGAGAAAGCCCTTACCCATTGGCACACTCCTGACGTAAGTCTCTCAATATTCCACTGCCTAGAATTCTATCTAGTGAGAATCCTACATAGGGTAAAGTCAGCAGTCAAGATGTTGAGTTGATTTTCGGTGTCTGTGTCAGCGGTGATTTGGGTCAATGGATGAAAGAGGGGCCAGCAGGGTGAATGGTGACATTTTCAATTTGACGAGCGCTGTAGCAGAATCTCGCAAGTACTGGAGAATTAGCTGGCCGGACGTCGAACAGGCCACGGCCCCCATGTTCGTGGAGACAGCGCGCAGTTTGAGCAATGCGCCAGAGGGAAGGGACGATTGATGGCAGGCGCGAAAAGTGGCTGCTGGCCGGACAAACAGCAGCAATTACTTCTGAGGGCGGCTCTCTGTCCTGGAGACACCGCCCGCAATGCATGGACTCAATGGTCCTCCGGCGTGGACATCGACCTTCTCGACCTCGGGTCCTATCGTCTGCTGCCGCTTGTGTACCGGAACCTCAAGAGTATTGGTATTGCAGACGCCGAGCTGGTTAAACTCAAGCGTGCCTACCGTCAGACCTGGTATCAGAACCAAACCCTTTTCCATCGCTTCGCCAGTGTGCTGCGTTTGTTCAGGGAAAATGGCATCGAAACGATGGTGCTCAAGGGAACGGCGCTGACCTTGCTCTACTACAAGGATACTGGTCTGCGCCCAATGGCGGATATAGACCTTCTCGTCCAACTTTCTGAAAGAGCGGCGGCGATCAACCTGCTTGTTGGCCAGGGATGGTCGCCGGTCAGGCCCATTGATCAGCGCGCCTATGTGTTTATGCATGCCGACGCCTTTCGAGACTCAGCGGGACGAAACCTCGATCTTCACTGGCATCTTCTCCCCGAATGTCATGTGCCCTCAGATGACAGCAGTTTCTGGGCGTATTCCGCAACGACGACTGTTTTGGGCGAGCCGACAAGAGTCCTGAGCCCGACGGACCAGCTTCTGCATGTTTGCGTTCACGGCGCCGGTTGGGACCCCGTGCCCCCGGTGAGGTGGGTTGCAGATGCGATGACGATTCTCAGGGCCTCGGATGAGATCGACTGGGTTCGGCTGGGAAGCAAAGCCCGCTCGCTGCAGCTGACGCTCGCCTTGCGCGATACTCTCGAGTATCTGTCGAGCGCTCTATCTGCCGAAATACCAACCACCGCGCTAGAGAGTCTGCGAACTACCGAGGTTTCCCGTGCCGAGCGGCTCGACTATGTGGGCAAGACCTCGCCACCTGAGACGCTCAGCCCGGCACTCTATCTGTGGATCTTCTACAGAAAGTTTCAACGCGCAGCAGGCGGTGCAGGATTGGGTTTGAGAATGCTCGCATTTACAAGATTCCTGCAGCATCGATGGGCGGCGCCCCATTGGTGGCTGCTTCCCTTCCGGGCTGTCCGCCACGGCGCCCGTATCATCCGGCGAAGAATATCGCCGCTCGGCGCAGGCGCGAAGTGATCCAAGACGAAACGAAAGGCCGGCACGAAGGCGTCAGTTATGAGTCAACCTCTGGTCAGTGTGATAGTAGCCGTCAGAAATGGGGATCGCTTTCTGACAGCGGCTCTTGAGAGCATCATTGACCAGGTCTATTCGCCTCTCGAGATCGTCGTCATTGATGGTGAGTCAAAAGACGCGACGTCGAAAATCGCGAAGTCGTTCAAATCCGTCCGCTATCTGCGACAGATGCGTCGCGGCATCGCGGACGCTTACAACATGGGGATCAGCGAGGCTCGTGGTGAACTCATTTCGTTTCTATCGCACGACGACCTGTGGGTTCGCAGCAAACTGGCGGTACAGGTGTCGCATCTTGCAAATCACCCAGACGTCGAGTACGTGACGGGTAAAGCGAGGTTCTTTCTTGAGCCTGGCTACGCAGCGCCCAAGGGTTTCAGGCCTGAGCTTTTCGAAGGCGAGCACATCGCGCACATCATGGAGACGCTACTTGCGCGAAGAACTCTCTTCGAAAGGATTGGAGGTTTCGATGCGACTCTTCCCTTTGGCGAGGATGTCGATTGGTTTGCGCGAGCTCGCGATGAGGATGTGCCGATGGCGGTCATCCCGGATGTGCTTGTGCACAAACGCATCCACGATCAGAACTCCTCGATGGATGCCCATACCGGAGGCGCATTGCTGCTCAAGCTCATGAAGCGCTCCATCGAACGAAAGAAGTCCAACAGCTGATGGACAATCACGCGACCCTGATCAGCGTTGTCATTCCCGTTTACAACGGGGAGCGTCACCTGGCCGCGGCGATCGAAAGCGCGCTGGCGCAGACCTATCCTGGTATCGAGGTCATCGTGGTTGACGACGGATCGACCGACAGCAGTGCGAGCATTGCGATGCGGTTTGGAGAAAGGGTGACCCTGGTGACTCAGCACCGTGGAGGTGCCGGCCCTGCGAGAAACCACGGTGTAGATCGGGCCCGCGGCGATTTGCTGGCGTTTCTCGATGCAGACGATCTGTGGCTCCCCAACAAAACGAAGCTCCAGATGAGCAAGCTTATCGCGAATCCAAATGTTGAGGCAGCCTTTGGACTTGTGGAACAGTTCATTTCGCCCGAATTGCCACTGAACGTGGCATCGCGGATCAAGTGTCCCGAAGGAGTCCAGCCAGGGTATATTCCTGGGACGCTGCTGATCCGACAAGCATCCTGGCGCCGCATAGGCCCATTCTCCCCTGGTTTCCGGCTGGGCGAGTTTATCGAATGGTACGCGCGCGCAGAGGAAGCTGGCCTTAGATCCGTTATGCTCCCAGATGTGGTGCTCAGCCGGCGTCTTCACGATGCGAACTCAGGTATTACCGAGCGAGACTCTCGGGCGGATTATGTGCGAATTCTCAAAGCGACGATGGATCGGCGACGCCGGCAGGTTGTGCCTCGCGACGAGAATGGGCCGACTGGCACCGATCAGGAGGAGCCGGCTCGATGAGGGTGGTTGCGTTACTCGCTGTCAGAAATGAAGAGCTCTATCTCGAGCGCTGTCTTGAGCATCTTTGCCGCGAGGGCATAGAGACTCTTCTCATCGACAATGGCTCGACGGACGCAACGCGGCGGATCGCGACGGAATTTCTCTCTCGCGGCGTCATTGCTATTGAGGACCTGCCATTCTCGGGGGCTTTTGAGCTCGAGCCGCAACTCCGACGTAAGGAGCAACTTGCACGGGAGATTGAGGCAGACTGGTTCATCCATTGCGATGCAGACGAGATTCGTCAGGCGCCAGGTCCCCATGCCACGCTATCTGACGCAATCAGCGCGATGGATCGCGAGGGCTACAATGCCATCGACTTCGACGAATTCGTCTTTCTCCCAACAGCCGAGGACGATTCATTTGAAGGACGCGATTACGTGGCTGAGATGAGGTCCTACTACTACTACGAACCAGACTCTCCAGACCGATATCGAATCAACGCGTGGAGGAAGAACGCGCGGATTGACCTGCATACATTCGCTGGGCATCGTGTCGTGTTCCCGGGTCTGCGGGTTGCTCCCGATCCCTTTATCCTGCGTCATTACATCGCTCTGAGCGGTGAGCATGCTCGCAGGAAGTACGGTGCGCGACGGTTCTCCCCACGCGAGATCGCAAATTCCTGGCACCGGGACCGCGCATCCTTTCGTGGGACGGACCTCGTCCTGCCGAAGCGCGCCCAATTGAAATGGCTCGGTCAAGACGAGCGCTTTGATAAGAATGAACCGAGAACGACTCACCCGCTGTTTTCCGCTGCTCCGCAGTCGACGGGGCTCGCAGCGCTGCTGCAGTTCAGGAACGACCACGCGGAGTCTATCCCGTCCATCGCCCCCATCGAGGTTTCGGTGGCGCGTCCGTTCTGGTCCGTCGTGATTCCGACCTTCAACCCGGTCCGCTCGTTCCTCATCGCGGCCCTTGAAAGCGTGCTTGCAGAGGATGAAGGGGGCGACCACATGCAGATCGCCGTCATCGATGACGGAAGCACGACAGGCGATGTTGAGACCCTGGTCGGTGAGGTGGGGCGTGGACGGATCGAGTTCTTCTCGCTCGGCCGAAACCATGGTCTCGCAGGCGCATGGAATGCCTGCATTGAATATGCACGGGGCGATTGGATACACATCCTTCATCAGGACGATAGGATATTGAAGGACTTCTATTCGCGATTCGAGCTTCCGTGCAGAGATGAGCCCGGGATCGTCGCGGCCTTTTGCCGCGCCGGTGGGCTTGACGAATCGGGGGCCGTCGCGTGGGTTCAACAGCCGGAGCGCGAGACGCCAGGTACTCTTTCCGATTTCGTCGCAAAGGAATCCGCGACCAATCGGATTATGACCCCGAGCATCGTCGTGCGGCGCGCAGCATACGAAGTGCTGGGCGGTTACCATGCGGGGCTTCCCTATTGCCTCGATTGGGACATGTACAAACGGCTCTCTGTCTATGGTCAGATATGGTACGAGCCGTCGTTTCTGGCGTGCTATCGTCAACACAGCAGATCGCAAACTTCGCAGCTCAAGGGTGGGGGAGCTGACCTGGAGGACCGCCGCCGGTCCGTCGCCCTCTCGAAGGCGTATTTGCCGCCGTCGCTCGAGGCACGAGTGTCCAACGTCGCGCTCAAGACATCGATTATCTGGGCAACCGATATTCTTCGCGAGGCCGTCCTCAAGGATGACTACTCGACGGCTCTCGCGCAGACGCGGGAGATACTAACTACTCTCGCTCAGATAACCTCGGCCAGCGTCAATCAGTGCGATAATGTCAATCAGCGCGCGGCGAACGAGGGGCAGGCCGTCCCGTTCCTGTCGGGCGCCGCAGCGACGGAGGAACTTTGGGCTCGAATTGAGTCGCTCGAGGGTCAGGTCCGGGCGTGGACAAATGCGGCGGCGGATGTGCAGCAACGGTATCAACGCCTCCAGCAAAGGCCAGAAGGCCAAGCAGAAGACGCACCGTGAATGTTCCCGCGCGGATGCGGGGCCTGCGAGAAGTCATCTGGCCGGCTATGGGGCTGGCATGCTATAGTTTGCCTCCGCTCGCGACCTTCAGCGGCGGCCCTAATTCATATTCGAGTACGTCAGGATTAAGCGCTCATGCCGACAGTATCATGTAATGAAGGAGACTTAAGACAGTGAGTTTGTCCCCGCGCTACGCTATCAACGCGCCTCACGTCGTTCACGAGATATTCGACGATCAGGAAGCCGCAATCATCAACCTTAAAAGTGGGAACTATTACAGCCTGAACCCTTCCGGGGCCAAGATTTGGTCGTTGCTTGAATGCGGCGCGACCGACGGCGAGATCGTCGCGGAGATGATCGGCCGGTACGAGGGTTCAGAGGGGATCATTGCCAACTCCATCCACGAATTCGTTCTCGCTTTGCTCGCCGAAGATCTTATTGTGCAAGCGGATAGTGTGACTTGGGCTCCTCCTGGCGAGAGACTGCCAAGCGGCTGCACTGCTCCCTTCACCGCACCCTCGATCGAGCGTTATAACGACATGCAGGAATTGTTGCTGCTCGATCCGATTCATGAAGTTGATGAAACCGGGTGGCCAAACCGAAGGTCCGAAGCTGCCGACTGAGGAAGACACTCAGTCCGAACTCTGTAAGGAAAAGTGAGACAGTTCACCAAGCTTCCGGCGGTCGATCGTCCCGCGGATTCGAGGGACGCGGATCGTCTCGCCTACTTTCGACTCTGCCTCGATGCTTACCTCGACGCTGAACGAGGCGCGAGCGGCTCCATTGACCATCATCTCAGAGTTGCGGATCAGACAATTCGCCTGCGGTTCGCTGGAGACGCTCTTGTCGACAGGATAATGCCCGCATTCGCCCACCTTGAGACTGATGGGTCTCCGAATCCGGACCTGACCATCTGCCTTTGGGACAGCGCTTCGACTCGGCGAGAGTTACCGCTGCTCATTTCCAGTCTGGTCAGATTGCTGAAGATGACCTGGCTCGATGAGAGAGGCATCCGTGGCGAGATTTTCGATTACAACAGCAATCGAATCAGAACGGCTTTGCATGGGTATGAAGTCGACATGCTTAGCTCCGTTGACCTTGAAGAGAACCTCGGTATCTTCTGGATATCCGATGCGGCAACATTGCCCTACTACGAGACCGGTGCTCCGCTTCGTTCCATCCTGCAGTGGTGGTTCGCACGCGCGGGCCGACAGATTGTGCACGCGGGTGCTACTGGAACCGGGACTGGTGGAATTCTGCTGGCAGGCAAAGGCGGCTCAGGCAAATCAACCGCCGCACTTACCTGCCTCGATTCATCGCTGTCCTATGCCGGTGATGACTACACGCTGATAACAACCGATCCCGCGCCGTTCGTTCATAGCCTCTACAACACAGCGAAGGTCAAAGGAGCAGCAGATCTGGCGCGCTTTCCGCTGCTCGTCGATCGGGTCTCGAATCAAGACCGCATCGGGCCCGATGGTGAGAAGCCGATGATGTTTATTCACGAGTACGCACCGATGAAAACGATTTCGGGATTCCCGCTCAAGGCCATTGTATTTCCGCGGTACATCGCAGGAAGCGGGCCGGGGTGTAAGGTCATTCCCATCTCACCCGACAGTGCGTTCAAGGCCCTGGCTCCGTCGACGATCACGCAACTGCCGGGCGCCGGCGCAGACTCGATGCGGGTCATGTCGACTCTGGTCAGGCAGGTTCCCAGCTTCCTCGTAGGATTCGGCGAGGATAGGTCCGAGATAGCGCGTACTCTCCTCAATCTGTTGGCAACGCATCAATGAGCCTGTCCGTCATCATGCCCGTCAACAACGGTGAGGAATATCTCGCCGCCGCGATTCAGAGCGCCCTGGACCTTGGTCAGCCGCAGCTTGAATTGATCGTGGTGGACAATGGATCGACGGATCGGACGGCGCAAATCGCGGCCAGGTACTCTGCGCACGTTCGCTACATCTATCAGGACGACCGAGGTCCGGCAGGCGGACGGAACGTTGGCCTTCGCGTAGCGCAAAGCGAGATCGTCGGGTTCCTCGATGCGGATGATCTTTGGACGGCTGGAATCAACAATCTCTTCCGGCTGTTGATGGAGGAGCCGGAGATCGAGATCGCTCAGGGCTACATCCGCGAGATACATGAGACGAAATCCAATGGGACCGAAGTCTCTTCGACGCCCTATGCCTTTCTCAATCTCGGTTCAGCGCTCTACCGCCGGAGTGTTTTTGCAAAAATCGGTGGGTTTGACGAGTCGTTGTGGGGGTGTGAGGACTATGATTGGTACCTTCGCGCATTTGAATCTCGCATCACAAAACGACGGATCCCTGAGGTCACCCTGCTTTATCGGATTCATCCCGGGAGTCTGACTTACGGCAAGGGAATCGCGGAGATCGGGCTGGCAGCTGCGCAGAAAAAGGCCATCGAACGGCGCCGCCGGGGGATCGCCGTTGCTCCTCCAGCCGACTTCCCCACTCTTGCGGACTACATTGGCGGCCGGCAGCCAGCTGCGACATTGTCCGGGGCAGCTGCGGAATCAGGTGG
>JBDTUW010000047.1:0-12496 GCA_040007555.1 Acidobacteriota bacterium
GAGTGTCAGCTGGACGCAAACATTTGCCCCCGCCGTGAGGAGCCCCGCACCTTGCAGATCAGCTCCGAAAATCACTGGGATGATGATCGGTAACGGGGTGTTGATGGTCAGCACGCCTGGGGTAAGAATGGTCGGCGCAATATAGGATGCAACCGTGCCGCAAATATTCAGGCTGGTGTCTGCAGAGACGCGTTTCGGGTGGTACCAGCCGGCAAACGCAAGACTAAACAACAGACATCCGACGATGATTTTTGAGCGGTGCGTTCTCATGGATATCCTCCTCAAAGGTGTGGCGGCAATACCCGCGCACATGGCAGACGATTGCGCGCAATTGAAACCCCTGGCGACGCCAGTGGGAAACGCATCGTCTTACCTTTTGACTTCGCCTGTTTGGCAGCCCGGAGTCCGGATCTCGACGGGACGATCATCCTGCAAACTCCACCCCAAACTCTCGACGTAGTCGATTCGGACAAGGCCCGGCCTGACGTCGGCGTTAAGCTAACCGCCACGTTCGAGCAACCGTGTCCAAGTTTTTCGTGATTCTTTATCGAACTCCCGCGACGGTGGATGGACCAAAACTCCATCCGTGTTTGCCCTCCTCATCTCTCGGCTCAGGACCACCGTAGAAACAATTCGACCAGACACGCCACGTGCATTCGCGCCTTCCAGGGGGGATACGGGGCCTAGAGATCTCGCGACCTCGTTTCGTCCGGGGAAAGACGACCTGTGTTTCTTGTCTGGCTGCCCCGGCTGCTAATTGGGGATTAGGGTAGGCCACCCAGACAATCGATAACCAATCCATTCCATCTACTCCACTCACCACCTCCGTATTTCTACTGAGGTACTCTGGTTGAGTGACCCAGTATTAGCCCGTAGAAAATTAAATGTCAAGAAAATAATCCAGGTACTTCCCCTTACTCGAAAGCTAAGAAGGCACTGGGATCGGGAATTGGGGTTAGAAGATTTGAGCTGATCACTAAGAGATGTTTATTGAATTACTCCGCGGTACGATTCGGATGGATCGGGGTTTTTTGTTCGTTGGACCCGCTTGCAGAGGGTCGGAATTTCTGAGGTTCGAGACAGTGCGCGGACGCGGCACCTCGCGTGAGGGGCATGACGGCGATCGCGACGAACACCAGATATCGCCAATGCCCGCAGACAAGGGACCGGGCGCGAGTCTATACTTCGGTTTGCTCCTTTCGTCATGCACCGTTTGTTTTTTGCGCACAAGAATCGGCGATGAGAATCCGTATCTTCACCTTTCCCAATCGACTCTATGCCATCACAGATCGCCATTTGGGGCATCTGCCACACGATGAGATCGTCGCGCAGCTTCTGGTCGGCGGCGCGCGGACAATTCAGATTCGAGATAAGGAATCGTCTCCACGCGAGCTTTTGGAAATTGCTCGAGCTTGTCTCAAGCTGACCCGCGCGGTTGGAGCTCGCCTGCTCATTAACGACTTTCTCGATGTCGCGCTCGCAGCCGGTGCCGACGGCGTCCATCTTGGTCAGGACGACCTTTCCGTCGAAGAGGCCCGGGCAATCATGGGTCCGGATAAGATAATCGGGCTCTCAACTCATACTCTCGACCAGTTCCGTTCCGGACTGGCAACATCAGCAGACTACCTCGCCGTCGGCCCGATCTTCGCGACATCCACCAAAGAGAATCCAAGCGCAACCGTGGGGCTTGAGCTTCTTCGCCAGGTACAACCTGTCACCGACCGCCCGATCGTCGCAATCGGCGGAATCAGCCTTCACCGTGCTCGTCGCGTCATCGATGCCGGCGCTGATGCGGTCGCGGTCATCTCGGCCCTCTACCCGATACCAGATATGTCGACACCCGCTGAAAGTTCAGAAATTTCGGCACGAGTCCGACTTCTGCTCGACGCTCTCGGCGACTGACGAGCTTAAGTCCGGTGCGCTATAATCATCCGCTATGATAAATACTGAAATCATCGAGCATCTTGAGCGGATCGTCGGGGCTCAATATGTCACCACAGTTCCTGAAGTCGTCATCGAGAACTCGCAGGACGCGCTGAAGGAGGTCCATCGTGCCGACGCGGTGGTCTTTCCGCGAACTGAAGAAGAGATCGCACAGATCATGAAACTCGCCAACGAGCTTCGGTTCTTTGTCACGGCGCGCGGGGGAGGCGTGGGCTACACCGGAGGCGCGGTGCCGATTCGTGGTGGAATCGTCCTCGCGACGAGACGTCTCAACGAGATTCTCGAGATCAACAAGGCTGATCTGGTAGCAGTCACGGAACCTGGAGTTACTAACTTCGCCTTGCAGCAGGCCGTGGAGGCTCAGGGTCTGTTTTATCCGCCCGATCCGGCCAGCTGGAAGGACTCGTTTATTGGCGGGAACATCGCCGAGAACGCGGGGGGGCCGAGATGCGCGAAATACGGTGCGACCAAACAGTTTGTTCTTGGTCTTGATTTTGTCACGCCAACCGGAGAAATCGTGCGCTCGGGTGGTCGGACAACCAAGAACGCTACAGGTTACAACCTCTCCGCCCTCATGGTAGGTAGCGAGGGAATGCTTGGAATCATTACCAAATGCATCCTCCGATTGCTGCCGTTACCGGAAGCGAGGCAGACTTCCCTGGCTGTTTTTGCTAGTGTTGAGGCTGCCTGTCACTGCGTCGCGAGCTTCGCCGACGCGGGGATTATGCCAGCCGCGCTCGAGTTGCTCGACAGTGCCTCCATCAACGCGATCGAGAACTATGAGCCTTCGGGGCTGCCTCGAGATGCAGGCGCCCTGCTGATCATCGAGGTGGATGGACTGAAAGAAACCGTTCGTCGTGAAGCTGAGATTGTCGCGAATGTCTGCAGTGCCAGTGGCGCGATCAGCTTCCGCGGCGCCGCAGACGAAGCGGAAGCGGCAGCCATCTGGGAAGTGCGCCGCAAACTCTCCCCTGCGGTTCGCCGCACGGGCGTGCGCAAGATCAACGAGGATGTTGTTGTCCCGCGTTCTCGAATCCCGGAACTGTTGACCTTTATTACGGAAGTGGGAAAGCGGGATGGATTTCTCATCCCGACATTCGGACACGCGGGCGATGGCAATCTTCATGTAAATGTCATGCTTCAACGCGATGATGAGGCGGAACGAGAGTTGGCACATCGCACGGTCCGCGAGATATTCGAACGCGCTGTTGCTCTCGGTGGAACGATTTCCGGAGAACACGGCATTGGCTACGCGAAAGCACCCTACCTCGATATCGCCCTCACGCGACCAACGATCGAGCTGATGAAGACGCTCAAACGAGCGATGGACCCCAACGGTGTTCTCAATCCCGGGAAGATGTTTGTCTAGTTCAGCCACTCTGCCCGAACGATCGCCGATCAGACTTTTGCGGCTGACCGCGATCTGCGTGCTGCTATCGGTTTCCTCCGCTTGTCAAAAGCCAAGTTCGGGAACGGGCCAGGAGTCACCAACGCCCTCGCCAAGCCTTGCGCCTTCGACTACTCCTCCGGGCCTGGTTGCGATGAAGCCCATTCCCGTAGAGTTTATCGACGTGACACAGGCTGCCGGGATCAGTTTCAAACACAATAACGGTGCGGCGGGAAAAAAGTACTTTCCGGAGAGATTTGGGTCCGGATGCGCTTTTCTCGATTTTGACAATGACGGATGGCTCGACATTCTCCTCGTTAACTCGACTGACCTGGTTCCAGCGAAAAAAGCGCGCACGAGCATGGCACTCTATCGCAACAATCAGAACGGTACCTTCACCGATGTCACCGCCATCTCGGGTCTCAGTCGACCCATGTACGGGATTGGGACCGCTGTCGCGGACTTTGATAACGACGGGTGGACAGACATCTTCGTAACCGGACTCGGCCAATGCCGTCTTTATCGAAACACGGGCGAGGGCAGGTTCATTGACGTAACCGCCAAAATGAAGCTTGACGCACCCATGCTTTTTCCAACCGGCGCCATCTGGTTTGACTACGATAAGGACGGCAAACTGGACCTTTTCGTCAACAATTATGTTGACTGGGTGCCCGACAAAGATGTCGCGTGCGGGGCTGATGGTCCCAACAAGACCTATTGCAACGCGGAGAGCTATGCGGCGACGACGCCGCGTCTATTCAAGAATCTTGGTCCGTTTTTTGTCGACGTCACGGCTCAGGCGGCGCTTGACGATGCCCAGCGAAGATCTCTGGGTGCGGTTGTAGTCGACTATGATCGGGACGGCTGGCCGGACCTGCTTCTGACGAACGATGGAGGACCAAATGCGCTCTACCACAACAACGGCCGGGGGCAGTTTACCGAAACCGCGGTGACTGCCGGCGTAGCCGTTGACGAGCCCGAAAAATTGCGGCGGGCAAGAGGGGCGGATGCGGCGGATTTTGATCACTCCGGTTTGCCGAGCTTCGTCATTGGCTATGGCGGCGAGATGGTTGGCCTCTATCACAACAAAGGCAAAGCCGGCGGCCTCTTTGTGAATGAGTCAGTTGAAGCAGGGATCGGACCCGGACGGAGCGACAGTTTTGGCGTGCTCTTTCTGGACTACGATCTGGACGGCTGGCAGGACCTGCTGGTCATCAATTCCGGAGAGACCGGAGATTCGACCAGCGCGCGTCCTTTGCGGCTTTTCCGCAACGAGGGAACGAAGAAGTTCACCGACGTGTCACGAAATGCGGGAAAGGCGCTGCAGCGCGCAGTTGCGGGCCGAGGCGCAGCCTATGGCGACTACGATCGCGATGGCGATCTCGACTTGCTGATCACAACGAATGGCGGAGCGCCGTATCTGCTTCGCAACGATCACGGCAACCAGAACAGGTTTATTCGTTTTCGCACCATCGGAACGACCTCCAATCGAGGCGGCATCGGAACCAGAATTGCGGTTTTTCTTCCTGATGGGTCGCGACTCGGGAATTGGGTGCGATCGGGCTCGGGGTACTGTTCACAAGGCGAGACTGATGTCACCTTCGGGCTTGGCCGAGTTGACAGAGTGCCTCGTGTCGAGATCGAATGGCCCAGCGGCAAGTCTGAAAAGCTCGAGAACCTTGCCGTCGATCAGGTCTACACCCTCAAAGAGGGCAGTGGCATTTCGCATTGACCCGCGGCATCATTCCGCGACTGACGCTCGAGAACGCGTCCGACAATTCCATCGAATTCACCCGGCTACTGCGGGTTCGGCTTTTTCCACGAAGAGGACGACGCATGCGCTCAAGAAGATCCGGAAGATTTGGTTTTTACCTCACCCTGCTCCTGTCTCTCTCGGTGCTGATCGCCGGAGTGACTGTTGCACAAACCAAAATCACCTCACCCAAGGAGCAATTCGGATTCAATATCGGCGATGACTACCAGCTGGCAAATTACACACAGCTGGTAGAGCACTGGCAGAAGCTCGCGCGCGAGTCTGACCGGATCAAACTGGTTGAGATTGGCAAGACAGCGGAGGGCCGAACGATGTGGATGGCGATCATCAGTTCGCCCGAAAATCTGCGGAATCTCGAGAAATATCGCCAGACTGCACGTCGGCTCGCGCTCGCTGAGGGCGTTTCCGACGAGGAGGCGCGGCGCCTCGCGGCCGAAGGGCGCGCCGTCGTCTGGATCGATGGCGGTCTTCACGCAACGGAAACCCTCGGCGCGCAGCAATTGATCGAAACCGTCTACCAGCTTGTCAGCCGATCAGACGCAGAAACGATGCGTTTTCTCAACGATGTCATTGTCCTCGCGACACTCGTCAACCCTGATGGAATGGAGCTGGTTTCAAACTGGTACATGCGCGACGCGGACCCGTTAAAGCGTTCACTCAATGGACTCCCACGACTCTATCAAAAGTACATTGGTCACGACAACAATCGTGACTTCTACCTCTCATCGCAACCGGAGACAGAAGCCGTCAATCGCATTTTCTACCACGAGTGGTTCCCTCAGATCGTTTACAACCACCATCAGACTGGCCCGGCGGGTACGATACTCTTCGCTCCTCCGTTTCGCGATCCATTCAATTACCTCTTCGATCCGATGGTCGTCTCGGGGATTGACCTCGTCGGTGCCGCGATGCACGGCCGATTCCTGGCGGAGGATAAGCCGGGTGCAACTAGTCGTAGCGGGACTCTCTATTCGACATGGTGGAACGGCGGTCTGCGGACGACTGTATATTTTCACAATATGATTGGTCTCCTGACCGAGACGATTGGCAACCCGACGCCGATGGAGGTACCGTTTGTGCCTGCTAGGCAGCTTCCCAAGGGAGACTTGATCTCCCCCGTAACACCTCAGAAATGGCATTTCCGTCAGTCTATCGAATACTCCTTAACAGCGAATCGCGCGGTCATCGACATCGCTTCAAAACATCGCGAGGACTTTCTCTATAACATCTACCGTATGGGCCGCAATTCGATCGAGAGGGGCAGCCGGGACACCTGGACGATGTCCCCGCACCGAATAGCAGAGGTGCAGGCTCTGGCAGCGAGGGAAAGACAGGCGACGCCTGGTCGTAGCGGAGCGGATGCCGGGGGCGACGGGCCTCCGGACGCCGGGCAGTTCGGTGGCGGGGGAGCCGCCGGGCGTCCCGTCGCGGCCAAGTACTTCGAGATGCTGAGAAAACCGGAGGATCGCGATCCTCGCGGGTATGTCATTCCGTCAAGCCAGCCTGACTTCGCGACTGCGACGAAATTCATCAATGCCCTCATCAAGACCGGGATTACCGTGCTTCAGGCTGACCGGAGTTTTGAAGTTGCAGGCAAGTCCTACCCGGCGAGATCCTACGTCATCAAGACGGCTCAGGCATTTCGGCCGCACATCATCGACATGTTCGAGCCTCAGGAACACCCCAACGACTTTGCCTATCCTGGTGGGCCACCGATACCACCGTACGATAGTGCCGGCTGGACGCTCGCCTTTCAGATGGGTGTTCAGTTTGATCGCATCCTTGATGGGTTTGACGCCCCGTTCCAGAAGATCAAGGGCTTTGCCGATCCTGCCTTGAGCCTGGCCAGGAAAGCGGCAAATCCTGCGGGGTTTCTCATCCGGCACGAGGTCAATGACGCCTTCATCGCGGTCAACAAAGTACTGAAAATCGGCGGTGAGGTTTACTGGCTCAAGCAGCCAATAACGGTCGAGGGTCAGACGTTCAATGTTGGCACTCACTACATCCCGGCAAAGCCCGGTGTTGCGAAGGTGCTTGACGAGCTTCTGACGCGTGGGGTGCCCTATACCGCAATCGCGATCAAACCCGTGGGAGAAGCGCTCCAGTTGCGCCCGGTGCGCATCGCGCTATGGGATCGCTATGGAGGGTCGATGCCGTCGGGCTGGACTCGCTGGATTTTTGAGCAGTTTGAATTCCCATTCACCGTTGTCTACCCGCAGACGCTGGATGGCACAGATCTGGCCAATCAATTCGACGTGCTTGTCCTGGTTACAGGTGCCGTTCCAAGCCGCGAAGGTGGACGTGGTGGCGGGGGCGGTGGTGGTGGTGGATTTGCTCCAAACCCGGACTCGATACCGGCGGAATATCGGGCGCAGCTCGGCAATATCAGCATAGCTCGAACTGTGCCGCAGCTGCGAAAGTTTCTCGACGCGGGCGGCTCAATCATCACGATCGGAAGTTCTTCCAGTCTTGCAACACATCTGGGCCTGCCAGTGTCGAACGCTTTGGTTGAGAGGAATGCGGAAGGCGTTGAACGGCCCCTGACAGCCGATAAGTTTTACGTCCCGGGATCACTCCTCCAGGCAAGCGTCGATACAACGCAGCCCCTCGCCTATGGAATGCCCGACAAGATTGATGTTTTCTTCGACAATAGCCCTGTTTTTCGACTGCGACCGGAAGCCGTACGAGCCGGCTATCGACCGGTGGCGTGGTTTGGAAGCGACCACCCACTGAGGAGTGGGTGGGCCTGGGGTCAGAAGTACCTGCAGGATGGCGTGGCCGTCATCGATGCTCCCGTTGGAAAAGGAAAGCTGCTCATGTTCGGTCCGGAGATCGCCTTTCGCGCTCAGCCGCACGGGACATTCAAGTTCCTCTTCAACGGCATATACTTGTCACGAGCCGAACCAGTGATCCTCAAGTAGTTGCAAGAATCGCATCGGGCTTGTCGGATGATTGAAGACGTTGAGGCTCATTTGTGGTAACGAATTCGTCAGAAAAGAGGGAAACGACTGAGGATCTGGCAGAGCGGGTCTTCTCGGAACTGCATGTCACACTCTTCTCGTTTGAGGACGACGCGAGACGCGGTGAGGTTGAAGCCATTCACGACATGCGGGTGACGGCGAGGAAACTGCGAGTCGCGTTGGCCAACTTCGCAGTTTGCGTTCCGCTTGAAAGACGTCGCGGGATCAAATCGCACCTGACTCTGTTGGCCGATGCGCTCGGGCGGGTGCGAGACATCGACGTCATGCTTGAATCACTCGTCACCATTGAGGCTGAGACACCCGTCGGGCGAAAGGCGATGGTGGCCGACCTTCGCACCAGGCTGTTACGCCGCCGCAAGTATCATCAGCGCCGCCTCAGCAATTATTTTGCGAGTGAGAATTATCGAGGGCTGAAAGAAGTCCTTCCGGAACCTATCAATGGCCAAGCCGCGTAAGGTCAGGAAGTTATTGCCAGACGAACCCGCCGAGAGCGCTGCGGTGCGAATACTGCGCACCCGCCTTGGGGAGTTCTATTCCCACTGGCCCGACCCGGATCAACAGCCGAATCCCGAAGAACTCCACAATCAGCGCATCTCCGGCAAGCGTCTGAGGTACAGCGCGGAGACGCTTCGAGGTCTTTATCCAGACCATCTGGCTCTGCTGATTGACCTGCTCAAGCGTCAGCAGGATCTGCTTGGCGCGATGCAGGACGTAGTCACGCAGCGGGCTATGATCGCGTCCGATCTGGCACGACGGCGTCGAACGCAGGGCCGGCGTGATGAGATCGCTGGTCTTGAAGCGATGCTCGCTGCCTATAACGAACGGCACTCCCGCTTGTTTAGAGAACTCGAAGACATCTGGCGCGGAATGAGTACAAAGCAATTTCGCTCCCTCCTCAAAAGGATCGTTTCGCGCCCCGTCAAACGAGTGCGCAAAAGCGATGCCACGGCCGTCGAGCCCGCTACTCCCGGTTGATCAGACTCGCAACAAATCCCGCCCCAAATCCATTGTCGATATTGACGACGGTGACGTTGGACGCGCAGGAATTGAGCATCCCGAGCAGAGCCGCGATTCCGCCAAAGCTTGCACCGTATCCGATGCTCGTTGGCACGGCGATCACAGGAACGTCGACGAGGCCCCCGACGACAGATGGCAAAGCGCCTTCCATTCCCGCCACACAAACGACGACAGTTGCAGTCTGCAGAAATTCGCGCTGACTAAGCACCCGGTGAATGCCGGCTACTCCCACGTCATAGAGACGCGACGTACGATTTCCCATGACCTCGGCCGTGATGGCAGCTTCCTCGGCGACTGGAATGTCCGACGTTCCGGCGGTGACAATCGCGATGACACCGCGGCCCCGAATGGTCGCTTCACGCGAGATCGAGATGACGCGGGATGTTTCGTGAAAGACGGCCGATGCTTCGATCAGGCGAACCTGGTCGTAGGCAGACCGGTCGGTTCGAGTGATGAGCAGATTGGGAGAGCGCTCGAGTAGCCGCGATGCGATGCCAGCGACCTGCTCCGCGGTCTTTCCTTGCCCAAAGATGACTTCCGGAAATCCCTGCCGGAGCGCCCGTTGATGATCGACACGGGCATAGCCGATGTCCTCGGAGGGAAAGTGGCGCAGGCGCTGCATGGCCTCGTCGACGCTGACCTTTCCATCAGTCAAATTGAGCAGTAACTCTTTCAGGCGTTCGCGATCCATCAATTCTCCTGAACTTAGTGGCGGTTAGGAACATTCTCCAACGAGGAAAAGACTGCAAGGACTGCAGGGACAACCAGGGCATCAGCGACTGTTGGGATGCCAGACCGCCTTCCCTGCCGCGAATTGAACGAGATGTCCTTGCAGTCCTTGCTGTCCTTGCAATTCTTGTCGTTCATTTAGTCCCGGCACATCACCAACTGCGAAGCTTCCCAAAAAGACCCAACTTGACAATGCTTCGCAGCGACTCCTATAGTTCCTTACTTGACCTCTGCGGCTAATGCAGACGTCGAAAATGCGGTTCAAGATGAAATCATTCACCATTGGTATCACGGGCGCAAGCGGTTCGATCTACGCCCAGAGGCTCCTGCTCCGGCTCAGCGAGAGCGCGGAGGTCTCGCGCCTCGATGTCGTCATCTCGCAGGCGGGCGTGCGAGTCATCAGTGAGGAGCTTGGGATCAGCGCCGCCGGCACCGATCGCCGGATCATCAGAGAGTTACTTGGGCAAGATTCCGACAAAGTCACGATCCATCCTGCCAGCGATATTGGCGCCTCGATTGCCAGCGGTTCCCGTCTCTCCGATGCCATGATCATCGTGCCGTGCAGCATGGGCACACTCGCCTGTCTCGCCAGTGGTGTCATGCGGGATCTGGTTCATCGCGCCGCTGATGTCTGTATGAAAGAAAGCCGCACTTTGATCCTTGTACCGCGTGAAACACCGTTCAATGCCATTCATCTGGAAAACATGTTGAAGCTCGCGCGCCTCGGAGTCCGCATCGTTCCAGCGATGCCAAGTTTCTACTATATGCCTCAAACGATTGACGATCTGGTCGAACACTTTACTGGGCGTCTCCTCGATCATCTTGGCGTAACCCACGAGCAACCAACCAGATGGCAAGGTAGCCGAAAAGGCAAGGCCTGATCTTTCGTAGCAGGAAACGAAATGTTGCGCAGTCTCAAAACAACGCTGGAGATGATCAAGATTGAGCATACGCTTTTCGCGTTGCCGTTTGCGCTGCTCGGCGCGGTGCTAGCGGCTCGAGGGTTGCCCGATCTGCGTATCCTGGGCTGGATTCTCGTCGCCATGGTCGGAGCGCGTTCCGCCGCAATGGCATTCAATCGGTTGGTTGACCGACGCTACGATGCCGCAAACCCCAGGACGCGAATGCGCGCCCTTCCCGCGGGTCTCCTGACATCGCGATTTGTTGCGCTATTTACAGTGGTCTCGGCGGTTGTGTTCTTCATCGCGGCCTGGCGCCTGAATCGGCTAACCCTGATGCTTTCACCGATCGCCCTCGGATCTGTATTGCTCTACTCATACACCAAGCGATTCACCTCTTTTTCGCATATTGTGCTGGGCTGGTGCCTGGCGATAGCGCCAACTGGGGCGTGGATTGCGGTCCTTGGGACGCTCAATTCGAGTGTTCCGTTGCTGCTTAGCCTGGCCGTACTTCTCTGGACGGCAGGCTTCGACATTATTTACGCTTGTCAGGATCGCGACTTCGACATCGAGGCCGGTCTACAATCAATTCCGAGACAAATCGGCATTGCGGGCGCCTTGTGGGTAGCGCGCGTGCTTCATCTCGGAATGCTTCTAACGCTCACGGCAGTTTATTCGCTGACGGGACTTCACTGGATAGGACTGCTTGGGCTAATCGCAACGACCGGGCTGCTGATTTACCAGCACAGCATCGTCCGGGCGGATGATCTCTCCCGGCTGGATCTGGCCTTCTTTACGACGAACGCGTGGGTAAGCGTGATACTATTTGTCACGGTGGCGACGGATGTTTTTCTTCTTGGATAAGCGAATGTTGAGTGCAGGAGACGAGATGCTCGATGGGTTGCTGATGGATCGCCAGCTGGCGCCAATTGCAGAAAAGGTTAACGCGGGCGTGCGGCTGACCTTTGAAGATGGAATGACGCTCTTTGCGAGTGACGATCTTCACGGTGTCGGCCGGCTTGCGGATATTGTGCGCCGCCGCAAGCACGGACGCGCTACTTATTTTAATGTAAACAGGCACCTGAACCCGACCAATATCTGCTATGCGGACTGCAAGTTCTGCAGCTTTTTTCGCAAGCCGCGCGAGGCTGGCGGTTATACCCATAATGTGGACGAGTCGGTACGGATGGCGCGCGAGGCCTGGGATCAGGGCGCGACAGAGCTCCACATTGTTGGCGGCCTGAACACGTGGCTTCCCTTCTCTTACTTCACAGACCTTCTGTCGTCGCTCAAACGTGAGTTGCCGGGAATGCACCTCAAGGCGTTCACGATGGTCGAGATCGACTATTTCGCGCGCTTCTACAAGATGTCGGACGAAGAGGTGATCGAGAAACTGCGAAGCGCCGGGATGGATTCGTGTCCGGGCGGGGGAGCCGAGATATTCGCGGAACGCGTTCGCAAACAGATATGCTCGCACAAGACCGATGGTCAGCGATGGCTCGACTTGTCCGGCAAGGTCCACGAGGCCGGATTGAAGACCAATGCGACCATGCTCTATGGTCATCTTGAGAACGAGGAAGATCGTGTCGATCATCTGGTTAAATTGAGAGAACAGCAGGAAAAGTCTGGTGGGTTCCAGTGCTTTATTCCACTTGCCTTTTATCCACCGGAAACGCAACTCGCGCATCTTCCGGGCCCTTCGGGTATCGACAGTCTGAAGACGATCGCCGTTTCGCGTTTGTTGCTCGACAATATCGATCACATC
>JBDTUW010000048.1:0-12335 GCA_040007555.1 Acidobacteriota bacterium
AAGTTTGAAGATGTGAAAGCCATAATTCGAGCGCACCACCTTGCTGATCGAACCAAGCCTCAGTGGCGTAATCGCGTTCTCCAGCACCGCCGGCAATTGCTGCGGGGCGTAGTAGATAAGCCCCCCGTTGATCGCATTTGGCGCCGTTGAATGCTGGCGCACGAGAGTCGCGAAATCATCAGGTTTGCGCAGGGCCTGCTGCTCGATTCGCGTTGCCTCCTCCGCGGTGGCGACACGCACTTCACGCACATAAAAACCGTTGCGTTCCTGATACCTGGCCTGGTTCTCGCGGTAATATTGATCGATCTCCTCCGGGCTGACGCCGAACCCTTTGAGCACGGCGGCCTCGTAGTACTTCATGGTCAGCAGATCGTTGGCGATCTCGATTCGTCTTTCGCTGCTCGCAAGGACGGCCGGACTCGCTTCGGAGCCCTCGAGGCTGGCCTGTTGGTGCTGCTCGGCGATCGCCCTTCCGATCTCCTCATCAGTCGCATTCAGACCGCGCTTCTTTGCCTCAAAGACAATTAACTGTCTGAGCACAAACTCGTCGAAGAGACCACTTCGCAGCTGATCGCTGTTGCCCTGGTTCTGGAGCGTCTGTGGATAGAAGTCCGAAAGACGAGCTTTGACAAAGCGCTCGAAGTTCGAGAGGTATTCCTTCGATCCATTGATCTCGACAACTACCGGCGACGTGTCAACCGCAGCTGTCGACGCGCCAGAGGTCCGGGAACCCCAAGAGCGACAGCCGGACGAAATGACACCCAGCACCAGGACCGCAAAGATGGAAACCCGTATCTTCATACAACAGAAAGGGGGCGTTAGCTCCAAATTCTACGACGCCGTGACCGATGGCCGCAAGCGGGACGGTGCCAGGGCTCAGGACTCATGGGTCAGGGGTCGATGGTCGGCGTGCGGTTGAAGGAGCCCGAGGGCGTTCCAGAGTTCATCAACCTTCAGGTTGTGGTCAAATGCTCGACCTTGGAGCACAACCTAAAGGTTGGACCCTGGAACGCCCTCGGGCTCCTCTGACCACTGACCCCTGACCACTGACCGCCGTACCCCTCTAAGTTACCCTAGCTTTTCTAGTATTCTTCGCAGTTCGCCGAAGACTTCACCTTGCACCTTTATTTTCAGAACGCCATTCTGGGAGAAGCTTGCCCGCTGATCATTGACGAGAAGGGCCAACAGGCGCTCTGGCTCGATTCGCGTCCGCTCCCCAACCTTGATCGCGACGGTCTCCCCTGACCTGTCGATGGACACAATTCCAAGCCGAACAGCTTCGCGCCGCACATCGGCAAAGGCAAGCAGATTCTCCACCGCCTGCGGCAGCCTCCCGTATCGATCAGTCACCTCCTGGCGGATGCGCTCCAGCTCTGCCGCAGATCGCGAGGAAGCAATCCGCTTGTACGTTCGCAGCCGTTGACTCATATCCGAGACATATTCATCGGGAATTCGCGTGTCGACCCCGAGATTCAGCTGCGTGCTGACTTCTTCCTCGATCGCCTCGCCACGCAACTCGGCCACCGTGTGTTCCAGCATTTGGCAATAGAGATCGAAACCGATCGCCTCGATGTGGCCGGATTGCTGTCCACCAAGCAGGTTCCCCGCACCGCGGAGTTCCAGATCGAGAGCCGCAATGCGAAAGCCAGCGCCGAGGTCAGAAAACTCCCTGATCGCAGCCAGCCGCCTTCTCGCGATTGGCGTCAACTCAAGTTCAGATGGAATCAGCAGATAGGCGTACGCGCGTCGGTTTGACCTGCCCACGCGCCCACGCAATTGGTACAGTTGGGCGAGGCCGTATGCATCAGCCCGGTTGATGATGATCGTGTTAGCTCGCGGAATATCGATCCCGTTTTCAATAATCGTCGTCGCCACCAACACGTCGTACTTAAACGCGATGAAATCGAGCATTGCCTGCTCCATTTCCTTCTCACCCATCTGCCCATGAGCCACGATCACTCGCGCCGCTGGCACCATCCTCTGCACAAGTTCGGCAACCGTATGAATGGACTCGACGCGATTGTGCACAAAGAATACCTGCCCCTGCCGTTGCATCTCGAGCTCAACCGCACTGCGAACTACATTCTCGGAAAACGGAACAACGTTGGTCTGAATCGCCAGGCGATCGCGCGGCGGAGTTTCAATCACTGACATATCGCGAAGACCTAGGAGCGACATGTTCAGCGTCCTTGGAATCGGCGTCGCACTCAGCGTCAGCACATCAACGCGTTTCTTCATTTGTTTCAGCCGCTCTTTGTGAGCCACGCCAAACCGCTGCTCCTCATCAACTACGACCAGCCCCAACTCTTTGAACTGCAGATCGCGAGAGAGTATTCGGTGGGTGCCAATCAGAATGTCAACATTGCCAGCCTCAACCCCGGCCACCACTTCCTTCTGCTCCTTCTGAGAGCGAAACCGTGAGAGCAGGTCAATGGTTACGGGAAAGGCCGCAAAACGCGCGGTGAACGTCTGATAGTGCTGATACGCAAGCACCGTAGTCGGTGCGAGCAGGGCAACCTGTTTGCCATCCATGACCGCTTTAAAGGCAGCGCGCATCGCGACTTCTGTTTTCCCGTAACCAACGTCCCCGCAGAGCAGCCGGTCCATGGGCAACGGTTGCTCCATGTCCTTCTTTGCATCCGCGATGGCTACCGCCTGATCGGGCGTCAGCTCGAAGGGGAATGAGTCCTCAAACTCCTGCTGCCACGGTGTGTCGCCGCTGAATGCGTAGCCGCCCACGAGCTTTCGCTCTGCATAGAGTTTGAGCAACTCCTCTGCCATATCGCGCATGGCCCGTTTGGCGCGCGCTTTGGTCTTCTGCCAGGCAATTCCTCCGAGCCGATCAAGTTGCGGTGTGTGCCCTTCGCCACTCGAGAACTTCTGCACCAGATCAAGTCGCTCGACAGGAACGTAAAGACGCGCGCCCTCCGCATAGGTGAGGAGCATGTACTCGCGCTTCGCATTCGTGCTTGGTGCGGATTCTGCGCCCGTCATGCGTGCGTAGGCTTCGGCGGGTGAGAGCGTATTCTCGCTGGCGAGCTGCAGCAGACCCTGGAACTGCCCGATGCCGTGATCGATGTGAACGACATAATCGCCGATCTTCAGATCCCTGAAATCAGAGAGAAATGCTGCCGCCTGCGAGCGTCGAACGGGCCCGCGTCGTTCGACCGTAACCGGCTCATCAAAAAGATCGCTTTCCGTGAAGAGGCCTATGCCCGCCGCCGGCATTCCAAAACCGGCCGATAGATCGCCCAGAGTGAGGACTATTGGCGCTGACTCATCCTCTCGCGAGAAGCCCGGTACTGAGTACTCGTTGAAGATGTCGCGCAATCGGTCGGCGACGCCACTTGCACTCAGCACAAAGACGGTTTGCTGGTCGGGCTCGACTGAGGGAGATTTCAGTTGAGCGGCAAGCTCGTTGAGCCGGCCGTGCCACCTACGGACGGCGCGTGATTGAAGCTCGATCTCGAGAGGTTTGGCTTCCGGCGGAAAGAGGAAGAGGGGCGCGCTCTGCGATCTTTTGACAAACTCCACGTTCGGAGTGACGTCTTCGGTCTCGAGTTCTTCCTGAACTGCGAAGACCGCGCCGCCCAACAGCCGCATCTCAATGCGTAGTGCACCACCGATATGCTTCCGGAGCTCGTCGGGGGTCAGAAAGAGACTCTCCGGCGCGAGTGCAAGTTCATCGACTGCCTCGGCCCGCTCGTAACCCAACCGCAATTCCTCGAGAATTGTCCGCAGCCGCTTCTCGATCTCGGCCGGCTCGTCGATCACCAGGATGGCATCGCCAAGGTAGTCGAAAACGGATGTGGTCAGTGGATGCGCCAGCGGCATGAGGTACTCCCACCCGGGGAATGCCTCACCATCCTCAGCTGGAACTACTCGGTCGTGCAGGGCTCTGGCATAGCGATCACTGCCCCAACGCTCGCGAGCAAGTCGAGCCCAGAGGCGAAAGTCACCGGCTCCACTTCGCTCGTCACGCATTGGGGCGATCAATGCCTCTTGAACCTCTCCTATCGAGCGCTGTGTTTCCGGATCGAAAAGCCTCAGGGAATCGATCGTGTCACCGAAAAACTCGACCCGCACGGGCTTCGACTGGCCCGCCGGTGAGAAGAAGTCGAGAATGCCGCCACGAGATGAGAACTCGCCAACACCTCCAACGGGTTCCACACGCAGATACCCTACCGAATTCAGGTGCTCGATCATGTAATCGAGCGGCAATTCGTCTCCAACACGGAGTTTTACTCCCGACTGCTTAATCTGTTCAGTGGCAACCAGTCTGCTCAGCAGCGAATGCGCGCTGAGAAGGATAACGTCGCCGGCTCCCGAGGCGAGGTGCCAGAGCGCAAGCGCGCGGCGTTCGAGCAATTCGGCGTGCGGTGAGGTTCCGCTATACGGATCATTCTCGATCGCCGGAAGTGTGAAAACGTGATCGTCTGTATCGCTCTCGCGATTGAGCGCGCTGTAGAAGAAACGCAGGTCATTCTCGAGGTCTTCGAGGTCGCGACTGCTCAGACTAACGACGGCGAGGCGGCGCCCGACGGCCCGCTGAAGGGCCACCAGCGTGAGCGCCTTCGCACCAGCCGACAAGCCCGCGATATTGACTACCTTTTTCCCTGATGAGACAGCGGCAACAAGATCTCTGAACTCTCGAGCCGCCTCAATGCGCCGAAACCATTCCATGTGTTCAACCAGACTCCTTTACGAAACCATCAGGTTAACACATTGCGGCGAAGGAATAGACACCCATCCAGCCGGATCTTGGGGTGCAGGCCAGGATGGAGTGCCTGAGACGCGAAATACACAAACAACAAGGGAGCGGAAACGCGGACACAAGTGCCATCACGGCCTCAAAGAGGAGTAGAATAAATATCTTGGGTTTTCGGGAGGACGAAGATGACTGTTCAACGCAACGATTGGTCGCTCCAGCGTAAGGGGATCATTGACCAGGAGCGTCACAAGGAGCGGATCAAGGACGCGATCCGCAGGAATCTCGGGTCCATCGTCTCTAACGAGTCGATCATCCTTTCCAATGGCCGGCGCACCGTGAAGGTGCCCATGCGCTCACTCGATGAGTACAAGTTTCGATACGATCATCGTAAGCGCAAACATGTCGGCCAGGGAGACGGCGAGACGAAAGTCGGAGATGTAGTAGGTCGGGAGGATCCGGGCGGGCAGGGACAGGGTACAGGGCAAGGTGGCGACAACCCGGGTCAGGACTACTACGAAGCTGAAGTGGACATCGATGAAATCGCCGCTCTGATTTTCGAGGACCTCCACCTTCCCTTCCTCGAGGAGAAGGCCAGACAGGCGGTGCAGTCAAAGACGACCAGGTTCACAGAGATTCGGCGAACCGGCCCGCTCTCGAATCTGGACAAACGACGCACCATGCTCGAGAACCTGCGACGACAGGCGCGCGAGGGAACGGGAACAAAACTCGGGCCTTTCAAGAAAGAAGACTTGAGGTTCAAGAGCTGGGAAGAGGATCTGCGGTATGAATCAAATGCAGTAGTCCTCGCGCTAATGGATGTCAGCGGATCGATGGGCGAATTCAAGAAATACATCGCGCGCAGTTTCTTCTTCTGGATGGTTCGTTTCCTGCGGACCAAGTACGACCACGTCAGGATCGTCTTTATCAGCCATCACACTGAAGCCAGGGAGGTGACCGAAGAGGCATTCTTTACGCAGGGAGAGTCGGGTGGAACAGTCGTCAGTTCGGCGTACCGGCTTGCGATCGACCTGATCGCCGAGCGGTTCCCGCCAAGCGACTGGAACATCTATCCGTTTCATTTTTCAGATGGTGACAACTATTACTCCGATAACGAAGAGGCTGTCCGTCTTGCCGACCACCTGATCGAGACGTGTAATTTGTTCGGATATGGCGAAATCGGCGAGGAGGGGGCAGGCAGTTACCGCAGGAGCTCAGGTGCTCTGCTCTCGATCTTCAACGATCGACTAAAGAATAAGGATCGCTTCATCGGTGTCAGAATCGACGATAAGGAAGAAGTCTACCCGGCATTGAAACAGTTCTTTGGAAAACGCGGCCTCGTTGCTTGAGGCAGTTATCAGAAGCCACGCGCCCGACAAATACCGCAATGGTCACATGCCTTATCCTTCTCGATCGTGCACTTTTCCATCTGCAGGAAGTCCACCATTTCGCTGACCACAGCCGCCGCCTCAGCAGCTTCTCCGATATTGAATTGCTCCTGGCTGGGATGAGACGGCTCGGCTCGAGCCCCCGAGGGAGCAAAGACCTCGCCGGTCCACGGTGCGTAGTAGTCCACCGCAACCCTCTCCGGTTCCGGCTGCCGTCCGGCGGTCCCCGTTCCGACTCTTCGCAGAACGTTCTCGACAATGCTTTTGATGACTTCTTCGTTCATTCGAGGTCAATCGTATCCACGACTCCGACGATCGCGCTATCGATGGCGGCGCCCTGCTCTCCCGTCGCCGCCGTTGACGCCGCCCAACCCTCCTGAACCACGATCACTGTGTCCCCCTCACCAGAGTCCACGGAGTCGAGAGCAAGCAACGTCGCCCCACGCGCGCTCCCATCCGGATTGATCGGCTGAACGAGCATGACCCGCGCACCCTGATAGCGCGCATTCTTCTGCGTTGCCACAATATTCCCAATGACGCGTGCGAGGATCATCTCTTCTTCAGGAACGTCTCGATGCCGTGTTCATTCGGCAGGCCCTCCAGCGCGTCCATGATTGACGTGCTCAGGTGAGTCGACGATGCCGACGATTGTACAATCGGTCGGAACACTTCCTCCCTCAAAGGGAAAGCTGGCCTCCTTGCCACGGCACCAGAACACGAGTTCCCCGCTTCCGGCACCCACCGAATCGATGGCGACGAGGGGTTTGCCTACTGGCTTCAACCTGCTGTCAAGCGACTGGACAACAAGCAGCTTGCGCCCCTCCAGCTCTGCGTTCTTAACCGTCGAGACAACCGTTCCAATGACACGTGCCAGTTGCATATTATTGATGAGTACTCTACACCAAATTCTACCGGAAAATGAGGAGTCTCAGATTCTCGGAGGAATTGAGTAGGTTACCGTTGCGTGCGCAACGAGGTCGTCCTCGCCGGCGGACCGCAGCGAGACTTCACCGATGGCCAGTCTTGTGCCGAGTTTGAGCAGGCGCGCCGTCGCGATGACATCTGCTGGCGCCGGCTTCCGCAGGAAGTTGATGTTGAGGTTCGTGGTGACTGCCAGGGCAACGGGTCCGATCTGGGCAAGCACGGCAAGATACATGGCGACGTCAGCCATCATCATCAGACTCGGGCCTGAGATGGTTCCACCTGGTCGAAGGTGACCCTCGTGATACTTCAGCCGGACCGTGATGGATTCGGCGTCGACAATTTCGACGCGAATCCCGTTATTGCGCAAATGTGGAAATGACTCTGTCAGGAACTCGTCGAGTTCCGTCGCACTCATCCTCGCCATTGAGCGCTATCTCCTGGTCCACTCCTCAGGTCAGGCTGCCTTGCTTCGATCAGCGACCCTGCGCACAGTCTTGGGCACACGAAACACCTCCCAGGCCTTCCACACTCCCTCCGCCCAGCCAAGAGTGCGGTAGGGATAGCCGTGCCGCGCGCAAAAGCTGCGTACCAGCGGGCTGATCCGTGGATACTGATCGTGGCTAATCCTGGGAAACAAATGATGTTCTATCTGGTATTCAAGGCCTGAACAGAGCAGGCGACCGATCCAGCCGGTCCTGTAATTGAGTGTCGTCGACGTCTGCTGCCAGACGAAATCGCCGCGAGGAACATCTTCTTCAAAGAACTCAGCTTCGTGGGGAAGGTGGCTCGGCGCAAAGACGATAAACATCCCAAAGCCCATGAGCACATACCTTGCGCACTGCACCAGCAGCACGTCCGTGAACTCGAAGATGGCCAGCGGGATGATGAACCACAGAACCCAGTGCATGACGAGACCGGTGAGGTCTATCCAGTGCGAAAGCACCCGTCCGCGGGTTCGTCGCATTTCGCCCAATAAAAAACGCCAGCCGTCGAACATGAAGCTGAAGAAATTCAGCCCGACTGCGAACGGAAGAAAAATCCATTGCACGCGATAATATGAGCGTCGCCAACCGCTCGTCAGCGAAATCTCTTCCTCGGTCAGTAGAAACAGAGGCGCGATATCTATCTCTCCATCAAGCCCGACGACATTGGGCGTTGGATGGTGCGAGATGAGATGCTTCTGGTGCCAATAAGTGACGGATATCTGATTGAAGAGGGATGCCCCAAAATATGACAGGAGAGAATTGATCCACTTGCGCTCGCTCGTTGCATGATGAGTGGAGGTGTGAGTGTTGGTCGCAACACCGAGCGTTCCAATCGCCGAGAGGAAGACCGCAAACATGCTAAGCCAGACCGATTGACTGTAGACAAGCACTGCAAACGCGGCAAATGTCAGGGTCAGGTGTCCGGCGAGTTCGCCGAGGATTCTGTGTGTGGATCTCCGAGCCAGGCCGCGGTCTTCAATCTGTGCACGCAGTTGCTTAAAGTCCGCTCTCGCGGCCACTGTATCTCTCACGCTTCCGCTGCCTCCTCGCCTTCGACGCTGCAGCTCAGTTGGTGCAGCATCTCAATTCGCAGGTATCTGGATCGCGCGCCCGACGCGCCCTCGCGTCCATAAATCGCGCCTCATCGATAATAACCACTACACCAGCTTAAAGCCAGCATCGCGCGCGGCAAAGGGCAGCGGTCAGGAAGCGCGTCGCGTAGAGACGATAGGTTAAAGGCTCAATTGCTGACTTGAGAGATAATACTCAAACTCGCTCAACAGCCACACCCCGACAGGTTAACTGATTGATGGATTTCGGCATTTGATTGGCGAGATGGCTCAAAGGGCTCTCAAGGCGATCAGTGTCAGATCGTCGTGCTGGTGAGCGCCTTCAGAAAACTCCTTGACTCGTCGCACGACGGTGTCGACAAGTGCGTTTGCCCGCATGGTGCGGTTCTTGAGCAGGAGTTCGACAAGACGTCCTTCCCCAAACTCAAGCCGCTCTGGCTGTGGCGTGTGAGCCTCAACTAGTCCGTCAGTATAAAAGAACAGCAGATCGCCACGCTCGAGATGTATCGTCTCGCTCTTGTATTGTTGTTTGTCAAAGACACCCATTAACAGGCCACCGGTCTTGAGCGCCCGCCACTTCCCAGATGCTTTGATCAGGTAAGGAGGGTTGTGACCCGCATTGCAATACTGGAAGCTCCGAGTTTCCGCGTCGAGGAGGCCATAAACCAGAGTAACCAGCAGTTGCTTACCCAGGTCTCTGTGCAATCGTAGATTGGCATCGCGAAGGACACGCGCCGGTCCCTGACCGCGTCGGGCGACACTGCGCAGCAGGCTTCGCGACGCCGCCATCCCCATCGCCGCTCGCACACCCTTCCCAGACACGTCTCCGATAACAATCCCCAGTCGTCTCTCAGACAACGTGACGTAGTCATAGAAGTCGCCGCTCAGATTCAACGCCGGTTCAAGTCTGGCTGCAATCTCAAATCCCTTGATCACCGGCGCGGCTTCCGGGATCATCGCGCGCTGAACGTCACGCGCCATGAGCATCTCGCGCTCAAGCTTTCGCTCACCCTCAACCGACTTCGCGTGCAACCGCGCATTGACAATCGCGATGCTGAGATTATTGGCAATGCTCTCGACCAGGCGTGCGTGATACTCGTTGAACGCGTTCTTGCGGCTGCTCTCAAGTGCCATGACCCCAATCACCCGCTCCTCGTAGATCAGCGGAGTCGCGATCTCAGACCGCTGGCCGTGGTCGCGCCATGCATCGTTGACGTAATAGTCAGGATCGAGCGAAACATCTCCAACTATCTGAGTCTGCCGCTCGCGGACGGCGCGCGCGACAATACCCTGCGAAATCGGAGTCCTTGACGCCCTTGCTCGACTCTCAACGCCATAGCCTTCCTCAAGGTGCCAGACAAACTCTTCGCGCTCTTCGTCGATCAAACCAACCAGAAGAAACTCGTAGCTGATGACCCGATCCAGCATCGGCGCAATGTGGTTGAGCAGGCGGTCCAAATCAAGGATCGAGGTGATCTCGTGACCAATTTCGATCAGGGTGCGCATCTCTCGAGCGCGCTGACGAAGTTCATCGTACAGACGGGCGTGCTCAAGGGCGATCGCAAGCTGGTTGCTCAGCACATTGAGCAGCAACTCGTGTTCTCGCTTGAAGTAGTTCGGCTCGGCGCTCTCAAGCGTCAGGACGCCAACAACTCGCTGCTCGCGCGCGAGGACCAGGGGTACGGCGATTTCTGAGAGCGGTTCTTCCCCCCCCTCCACCGGCACGCGAAAATTGCGCGAGTCTGTTCGCAGGTCATCTGCGATTATCGTTTGACCTGTGCGAACGGCAGCGGACGCAATGCTCCGGTCAAGCGGGATCAGTTTGTGTCGCGTCACTTCTTCCGGCGGGTATCCTATCGACTTCTTCCAGATCAGACCGCCCCGAGTGTCATCTACCAGCAGGAGGTTAAAGAACTTGTAGTCAATCACCTCCTTCACCCGCCGGGCAACCTGCTCGGTAAGTTCATCGAGGTCGAGAATCGAGATGAACTCAACACTTAACTCGCTGAGGAGCTTCTGAAGTCGGAGGGCGTCGGTCTCGCCTGGAGTTTCGCCGCCTGACAGTGATTGACCGGGCGATAATGGTTTCGTGGACATAAGAGGTTGGGCCTAGCGACAACTCTCAATCGCAGTGATGACCTCATCATCGCTCGGGCGAAAGACGGGAAATACGACGCGACGGTAGCGGATGACACCCTCAGCATCGATGACGATCACACCGCGCCTCGTTCCGATCAGATTCTTCATGTCAAAGGCGCGAATAACCTCACCAGTCCCATCGGAAAGCAGTCGTAATGGCAGGTCGTGGTGGTCAACAAAACCGCGGTGCTTGTCGACGGAATCGGCATTGATGCCCACGACCTCGGCCCCGGTTGCCTGGTAGCGCGCCCAGTTGTCACGGACGCTGCAGAGCTGTTTGGTGCAGACCGGGGTTTCGTCCGCCGGATAAAAGAGGAGGACGACCGGTTTGCCGCGGGAGTCGCTGAGCTTCCACCGGGCGCCGGAATCGTCGGGAAGATCAATTTCCGGAGCAAGTTGTCCTACATCAGATCCTGTTTTCATGATGTCTGTCGACCGTCCGCGCACGCCTCTTTTTCAGGATTTAGCGCGATGAGCCTCCCGTGGAGAGGCACTCGTGCTGGCTCACACTGGCCCGTATTGCCAAAATAGGCGCGATCTTCCGTTAGCGTCGCGGCCCGGCGCGTCTTTTCGCCGATCTGCAATTGTGCATTAGCGATTCTGATATTGCCAGTGACGGATAGATGATTGCGCGGGAGTTAGAAAGAAGAAATGGAGCTAGTCGGGCTCGAACCGACGACCTCGTGAATGCCATTCACGCGCTCTTCCATGCTGAGCTATAGCCCCAAACCGAACTACCTGATGATGAGAACATTGCCTTGCGAACAGGCTCGACGATCATAGCCAACGAGGTGATGCCCGTCAAGCAGTTGTCAGTTGCCAGTTGCCAGTTTTCAGTTGCCAGATGTCAGTTCTCAGTGTGAGAGGGGTCAGAGGGCCTTGGTTAGGGGACCGTGAGCGAGCCATAGAGGCGAACCAAGTCAGGCAGTGGGCCTGGGAGGAAATGGACCCTCCCAAGCCACATAGCGGCGATGCACCAACGAGTGGTCTAAGTCTCCTACCCTGACGCGTTAGCGCCAGGTCACACCAGATTATGAGATCGAGCCTCGAAGCCCCGACAGACGATCTTCGAGCGGCATCCTGGCGCGCCCTCCTGGGCGGTGCTAACGCACTGCGCCAGGGTAGTTGCGCCGACTCCCACGGCTCGAAGAGGAGTCCCTCATCTGACCACGAACTTTGTCGGCGCGACCACGGCCCGCGCTTCGGGATTGTAATAGTCGTAAAGCTCCGACGGCGCGCTTTGCGCCTGGACCCCATAACGCACCTTGAATTTGAAGGTAAACCTCGTTTTACCCGCGCGCGGCCACAAATAAACGACAACTCGATCCGGAAGCACGTCATATTGATTCAATTCCCACACCGAATCTTTCATCGCCTTTTCCAGGGAGGCACGATCTACATCGGCACCCGGCGGCAAGCCGATTTCAGCTAGCATCATTCCCGACCCGCCCTTCCCGAGTCGCTCGGCGATCACGTTGCAAGTAATTTCGTCGCCAATCTTTGCCTGCGCTTTGTCATAAGTGACATCCAGGCGCACCAATTTCTCCGGCTTCACGGTATCGCGCGCTGCCCCTGCGAGTCTCTTCCAGGGCGCATAGTGCGTTTCGACAAGCTGCGCGTG
>JBDTUW010000049.1:0-12275 GCA_040007555.1 Acidobacteriota bacterium
GGGCCTTTTGTCTTCAACAACTCGATCTCTTGAAAGACCCGTTTGATCAGATCGTCGGCGCGTTCCGGAGCGCATCCAAACTCGATCGTGATCGAGTACTCCGGAATTGGCAGCCTATCGTAACCGGCGCTCGCACTGATGCTATAGGTGCCGCCCAACTCCTCGCGAATCGCCGCCAACAGGCTTGTTTGCAGGATATCGGACATGGCTCGGATCGCAACTCGGTGTGCTTGGTCGTACTCGAAGGGCCCGGTGAAGACGATCGCGTTCAGGCTTTTCGGCTCGACTCCCTTCTCGACTCTCTTTTCGATAACACCTCTCGCCGACCGAGCGCCGACATCCTTCCACATCTCTCTTCGACGGATCGAGGGCAGTGTCGCCAGATACCGTTCGACAAGCGGCTTCATGGTCGCCAGGTCAAAGCTTCCGACAAAGACGAATGTAAAGTCGCTCGCATCGGCGAAACGATCCTTGTAGAAAGCCATTGACTTGTCGAGGTTCCATTCGTCAACCGTCGCGGTTGTCGTTAGAAGCCGCCGCGGATGATTCTGGTAAATCGCCGAGTTCAGAGCATTGAAGAATGCAAACTCGGGGACCGCTGCCTGGTTTGCAAAAATGCTCTTCGCCTGCGTCGCCTGCACCGTAAAGGCGGTCGAATCGGCTCGCGGCTGTATGAACCTGAGATAGATGAGCTGAAACATCGTCTCCAGATCCTTGCGCGAGCTGCCCCCGCTCATCCCTTCTTCCAGCTCACCGATAAACGGATTCGCCGACGCGACTTTTCCCGTCATCAGCTTCCGTAAGTCAATCGCGTTGAACTTGCCCAGCCCGCCGGCGGTGATGACTTGCGTCGCCGTGTTCGCCGGAATGTAGTCCTTGTCGCTGGCCAGCGAAGTGCCACCTGGGCTTGTGGCCCGGAAGAGTATTTCATCCGCCTTGAACGTCGTCGGTTTGAGCACCACCTTGATGCCGTTGGAGAGTTCCCATTCCGTGATACCGGCGCTCTCCCTGGACGCAGTCCTGGTGATTGTGGCGGGCGCAGGGATCGACTCAAGCAGCGCTGCAGCATTCACAGAATCGACGAATGGCTTCAGCTCCTTCGCCGACGCTGCCTTGATCACCGCTGCCAGCTTCGCCTCGTCCGGCATCATCAGACCGCTCTTCTCCGGAGCCGTAACAACGACCACCCGGCTCCGATCTGGAAACCATTCCCTGGCTATCTTATTCACTTCTTCGAGTGTGATCTGGGGCACGAAGCGCTGATGGAGCGCGTACTCGTCGTCAGCGCTCGGCAGAGTCTCGTTCTGGAGGAAGTTGCGGATGTATTCATCGGCCCGGCTCGAGGAGACACGGCTCTCCCTTTCGGAGGCCAACCGCTCGTAGTTCCGCAGCACATTCTGTTTTTGTCGATCCAGTTCCGTTGCCGTGAAGCCGAAGCGAGTTACCCGTTCCGCCTCTCCCAGCAAAGCATCAAGCCCTCGCTCGACGCCATCTTCTTTGACCATGGCGCTGAGCGACGCCGCGTCCTTTGAGCGCCCGAGGAAATTACCGCGGCCCGCCCCGGCAAAAATGAAGGGCGCGTCGGGTTTCTGCGCAAGCTCCGTGAATCGAGCCGAGAGCATCCCGGAGAACAACCGGTCGACCGTCTTTTGCCGGTAAACGCCGATCGACCCCTGCTCGCGCAGCGGTAGAAGGTTCGTGACTTCGATACTCGTCATCGTCATTTCTTTGTCTGACGCGATCGCATAAGTTGTGCCCGGATGGTCCGGGATATCGTAAGCTGGTCGTGGCCTCGGATTGGTCGCCGCAGGAATCGAGGCGAAGTGCGCCGCGATCAGCTTCTCGACCGCCGCCTTGTCGAAATCACCCACTGCGACCACAGCCATCAAATCAGTTCGGTACCAGTCGGCATAAAACTTCTTCAATCGCTCGGCCTTCCCTCCCAGGATGATCTCAGGCTTCCCTATCGGCATGCGGTCAGCGTAGCGCGATCCCTTGAGCATAATCGGAAGTATCTTGTCCTGGATTCGCGCGCCCGCGCCGCGTCGCATTCGCCATTCTTCCATGACCACGCCACGCTCCTTCTCGATTTCGGCCTGATCGAAGCTGACGCCGTGCGCCCAGTCCTCCAGGATCAGCAGCGCCCGGTCCATTACTTCGGGCCTGTCGGTCGGTACCTGGAGGGTGTAGACCGTCTCGTCAAAGCTGGTGTAGGCGTTGAGGTCTGCACCGAAGCGCATACCCAGCCCCTCGATGAACTGCACGAGGTCCTGCCTGGGAAAATTCTTCGTGCCATTGAAGGCCATGTGTTCGACCATATGGGCCATGCCCTGCTGGTCGTCGTCTTCGAGAGCTGAGCCCGCCTTGATGACGAGTCGGAGCTCGGCGCGTTTCTCAGGCCTCTCGTTGGCGCGGACGTAATAGCGCAGTCCATTCGAGAACTTGCCCATCGTAATCTGCGGGTCGGCCGGCATCGGCTGAGAAAGAGCGCTGGATTGAGCCGTGCCAGTCTGCTGCAGGTTGGGCACCACGAGCCGAGCCGCGATCGTCGCGGCTTGCGGGCGCGCAGCGACCGAAACGGTGGCAGGCGAGGTCGCCACCCAACTCGCTGCCACGATCGTCGTCGCCATGAGGATCAACCGCATCCTGGAACGAATATCGAGCCAATCGGCTTTCTTCTCAGCCATAGAGTTCTCCTTTGCTCTTCGCAAGTTGAAGGTCGCACTATATCAGAGATGGATGCGCCCTTCGCGGCGCCTGTCCGCCTTCTGGCGCGTATTGTTGAATCTGCGTAGAATGGTCTGCGCTACGAAGCGCCCCATTTCGATTCGCATGGTGATCCGAGGTCCATATGTGTGGTCGCTACTCTCAACAGCATACATCTGAGCAGATCGCCCGGCGGTTCGAGATCATGGATTCGGAATACGATGCGGAGGCGAGATACAACATCGCGCCCTCTCAGATCGCCCCGATCATCATCGCCCAAATGCAGCGCCGGCTGGTGGGGTGCAAATGGGGACTGGTTCCCTTCTGGGCGAAGGATGCATCGATCGGTAACCGGATGATCAATGCCAAGGCTGAAACCCTTGCCGAAAAGCCCGCGTTCAAATATGCCATCTCAAAACGACGGTGTCTGATCCCTGCGGATGGCCTGTATGAATGGAAGAAGCAGGCTAAGGGACCAAGTCAGCCCTTCTATCTTCGCCGGCGCGATCGCGGTCTCTTTGCGTTTGCCGGTCTGTGGGAGGGGTGGACTTCTCCTGAGGGGGAGAAGCTGCGTACCTTTACCATCATCACCGTTGAACCTAATGATCTGGTGAGTCCGGTCCATAACCGAATGGCCGCGATCCTCAAACCCGAACACGAGCGGCTCTGGCTGGACCCATCGATCAGAGAACCAGCCGACGTAGTGCCTCTCCTTGCTCCCTATCCGAGCGATGAACTCGAGATGTTTCCGGTCTCGCGCTCCGTCAACTCGCCCGCGCTCGACCAACTCTCACTGATTGAACCCCTCGTCTGATATCCGCCTACACGATATGGTTGACGCTCCCGGCCGTTCTCGTGCAGCCGGGCCGATCCTCAATCTTAAGAACATTCAAAGGACTAGACTTGCGCGTATCTGATGAGCGGAACGACGTTTGCCATAAGGACGTCAGGAAACTGCAACGTTCCGATCAAAAGGAGGGAACAATGATGAGACTCAAGAAGATAGATTTAGCGATTAAGGCGGTGATCTGCGCGATCATCGTGGCGATGGCAATGCCGGCAATGGCGCTGGCAGACAAGAGTGATCACGGGCGACGACGTGGACGCGACAACAACAAGTATGAGAGATCGTTTGATCGTCACGATCGACGGGATGATGATGATGATGACCGCCGCGGCCGACGCCGCTTCAACTTCAAGAAGTTCAAGCAAGCCTCGTGGGAGCGAAATGATCATGACCGGAACGACCGGAATGATCACGATCGCAAGGGTGACCGCCGGGGCCGACGAGGCGACGACCGTTTCGCCCTTAGATTCTTCCGGTAAACCTCACCCCCCGTCGGTCTGGTGCGCGGCTTCCCAGCGCTCATAGAGCTCCTTCAGCCTCCCGTCGAGGCGCTGGTACTGCTCATTGAGCGTCTGGAGCCGCTCCCAGTCGTGGGCTACAGGTTCGGAAGAAAGCTGTTCGGTAATATTTCTGATCTCCGTTTCGACTACCTGAATGTCAGCTTCAATTTCAGAGGGCAAGGTTTTCTTTACCTTGCCCTTTTTGTTACTCGATGACTTCTTCGGCACGCTGTTTGGAGTCTTCTTCGGCACGGGCACCTGCTGACCGCGCGCTGCTGCCTTTTCACTGCGCGTCTCGTCCGCCTGGCGTTCGGCCAAAGACCGGTGATGCGATTCGTAGAATTCCGTGTATGCGCCGTCGAAGTGCTGCACTGCGCTGCCGCTGAAGTACAGAATCTGAGTGGCGATTCGGTCAAGAAAGTACCGATCGTGAGAGACGGTGATGATCGTGCCGTCATACTCGTTGAGCGCATCCTCCAGAGCCTCGCGCGAGGCGATATCGAGATGATTGGTGGGCTCGTCAAGGACCAGGACATTGGCGCGCGAGTAGATGAGTTTCGCCAGAGCGAGCCGCCCCTTCTCACCTCCCGAAAGTGACGCAACAGACTTGAAGGCGTCATCACCGGAAAAGAGAAACCGTCCGAGAAAGCCTCGCAGCTCGCCGTCGCCAGTCGTCGATGCGGCGACCGTCCTGATCTCCTCGATCGCCGTATGGCGATCATCAACCATCTGAAGGCGCTGGTCGTAGTAACCCACGTTGACACCCGAACCCCAGCGCGTCTTTCCATGCAGCGCCGGGTGCTCTCCAAGGATCGTCCGCAGGAAAGTGGTCTTGCCGGTCCCATTGCCCCCGATGACACCGAGGCGCTCACCGCGACGCATGACAAGCGAAAGGTCTGGCGCGAGCTGTCGCTCTGGAAACCCTATGGCGAGGTCATCGAGGATCAGCACCTGATCGCCGGTGCGCGTTGTTGGCTTTAACTTGAAGTTCGCGGACTCGGATTGGCCGACTGAGGCGACCCGATCGAGGCGATCAGGCATCTTGCGACGGGACTTTGCCTGTTTCGTCTTCTGTCCGGCAATATTCCGACGAATAAAATCCTCGGTACGGCTAATCAGCTCCTGCTGCTGCTCCCACGTCCGCTGCTGCAGTTCTCTGCGCTCTTCCCGTTCCGCGAGAAACGCGGTGTAGTTACCGCGATAGCTGTCCACGCGGCCCTGCTCGAGATCGATGACACGGTTGACGGTATGATCGAGGAAAAAACGGTCGTGTGAAACAACGATGTAGGCAGTCTTGTATACGGAGAGGAAATCCTCGAGCCACTCGACCGCCTCGACGTCCAGATGGTTGGTCGGTTCGTCGAGGAGAAGGATATCCGGCTCCGCGAGGAGAAGCCGCGCAAGTCCAAGCCTGTTCTTCTCGCCACCGGAGAGGTTCTCAGCTTTCTTCGCAAACTCGTCCTTCTCGAATCCCAGACCGAGGAGAACGGATTCAGCGCGAGCGTGATAGCTAAAGCCTCCGGCGTGCTCGTAAGCGTGCTGCGCATCACTGTACTCGTGCATGACCTCATCGAGCTTTTCCCCGGTGGCCTCCGTCATATCGTGCTCGAGTTGTCGCATCTGGATTTCGAGCGTGAGCAACTCGCTAAAGACGAGCAGTGCTGCATCGAGAACGGTATCAGCGCCGGAAAAATCGACGTGTTGCGCGAGCACTCCGAAGCGGAGCCCCTTGATGCGTTCGATGGAGCCCTTATCGGGGCTTTCCGTTTCTGAGATGAGGCGGAGAATGGTGGTCTTGCCCGCACCATTGCGTCCAACCAGGCCAATATGTTCGCCAGGATTGACCTGAAAACTTATGGCGCGCAGGATTTCCTGCGCGCCATAAGCCTTTGAAACCTCATCAAAACGGAAAAGCATAAGCAGGGATCAGGGGTCAGGCGTCGCCGGGGCCAGGGTGCAAGGTCAGGTGTCAGATGGCAGTTCCCAGTTGTCAGATTTCAGTTGCTGGCTACAGTCCTTGGTTGGGAGTTCTCACGAACCAAGTTCCAACTAGAACTGACGCTAACCGCTAACCCCTGAACCCGAATCCCCGCCCCCTGATCCCCGACCCCTTCCTATTTAGGGCTCGCCGCGGGGCTTGCCGTCGACTGTGGCACGGGCCGCAGAACACCAAAGTTATTGGGGTTCTCAAGCATGCGTTTGGCCAGATAATTCTCGATCTTCGATTCGTCGCGAGCCGTCGTCAGCATTGCCGCGTTAACCAGCTGGTTGCGCTGCCCGACGATGTAATCCGAGATCTGCTTTCGAACTTCCGGATCACTGAGCGTCATCTCTCTCGATTCGGTTCGTTTCTGCGTCAGTTTGAAGATGTGCCACCGACCGGATTGATCCTTGATTGGCGTCGTGAATTCCCCTTCGTTCATTGCCATCAGCTGTGGGCCAAGTCCCGCGGGCAGCCCCTGCTGGACAAGCGCCGAGAACTGCTCCTGCTGAATGAAACCGAGGTCACCACTGCGATAGGCACTCTCGTGTTCTGACTGTTGGCGTGCAATCGTCGCGAAATCGGCTCCGGTCTTGAGGCGGTTGTATACTTCCTTGATCTTTTGCTCGGCCTCGAGATCGCTCTTCGCGTCAAAGCGCGCTCCATTGTCAGCCGGATCGACGATAATGTCCGAGACCGCAACTCCGGGTTTCGCGACAAACTCCTTGGGATTTGCCCGGAAGAAGTCTTCAACCTCGCGATCCTGAACCTTGAGCTGCGCTGAGAGCTTGTCACGCAGTTTGCGGATTGAGAGGTCCTTGCGCACTGCATCGCGGAACTGAGCCTCAGTCTGGTTCGCTTCCTTCAATTGCTTTTGGAAGGCTTCCTCGGTGAGCCCGCCCTCCTGCTTGCTCTTCTGGATTTCCTGCGTCACCTCATCCTCCGAGGGCGCCAGCTTGTCCTTCTGAGCTCGTTGATACTGGACTTCCTGAAGCACGAGGCCATCGAGAGCCTGCAATCTCGCGCTGGCGAGTTCCAGTTGCGACATCTGTTTTTCCTGCCCTTTCATCTGTTGGGCAGTGACCCGATCGACATCCGCAACGGTGATTTTGGTTCCGTTGACTACAGCAGCCACCTCATCCTTGCCGCCATCCGCAACCGGGCTTGTGCTGCCTCCGCACGACGCGACGGCGCCGGCAATAAGCAGAAGGGAAATTAGGATCAGAATGTTTCGCACAGTTACTCAACTCCTTCGTTTGTTCTCCGGGGCCCGTCAGGTTGACTTGAACACCGGGCATCTGCTATAAATAGCGGTTTCGTGTTAGGCCTATTGGTCTTAACCGTCGCACAAGACGAATCTGTGGAGGTATTCAATGGCTAAAAGTTGTGAAATCTGCGGCAAAGGGCCTCAATTTGGGAATCGCGTCTCGCACGCGAACAACCGTACCAGACGGCGCTTCGAACCAAATCTCCAGAGCGTGCGCGCCCTTATCAGTGGCGCTGTCCGCCGGATCAAGGTCTGCACTCGATGCCTCAAGGCCGGGAAGGTGCTGAAGGCAGCATAGCCTGTGTTCCCTGGAGTGGAGGCTAAACAGTGCCTCACTCCACCGCTACGACATCGATCTCTACCCGAGCATCGCGCGGCAGGCGCCTCACCTCAACGGTTGATCGCGCTGGCAGCACCGCCCCGAAAAAATCCGAATAAGCCTCATTCATGGCGGTAAAGTCCGCCATGTCGATGAGAAACACCGTCGTCTTCACCACTCGGTCGAGCGAACTGCCCGCCGCACTCAGCACCGCCTGAAGGTTTGTCAGGACTCGCTCGGTCTGAGCTTTAACATCGCCATCAACCATCTCCATCGTCGCCGGATCCAGAGGAATCTGGCCGGAACAATAGACAAATCCGTTGACCTTGATCGCCTGCGAATACGGGCCAATCGCCTGCGGCGCGCCACTGGTCTGAATCTTCTCCATCATTACTTCTCGCGGTTCATTTCAGCAGTTCCAGTCAGGTCGGTTGGCGGGTTCAAGCCGAATTACCAGAGAGCCATCAGATTAGGAAAGGCCCGGCCTTCACCCGGTCTTTCTTTGACGCTGTCTTCGTTGGACCCGTTTGCAAGAGTGCGAACGGTCAATTGCCTTCTAAGCAAACGAGAATTCTACATTAAATTGTCGGGGAGTTGAAGAGCCGCCGCTCTTCGGTACGTGCATCACTCACGCCGCGAGGGACCTGACTTGGAAAAATGCATGAAATAGGATTCCGGTGAATGTTCTTCTCTGCTGTTTTTGCGGCTTCGCGTCAGTTTGTTCTTTTGAAGTGTCAAGTCGGTCGCGACGATCCGTTCTGCGGTGTTAAGCGTTCCACATCCAGAACACCCTCGACTCCCTTCGCCGCGCTGATGACACGTTCCAGGTGCTTGATGTCTGTAATATCCACCGTCAGTTCGATGATCCTCGAGCTTCCATCGGGCGAGGCATCAGTCCTCGCGTCGCGAATGTTCGTCTTGATATTGGCGATGGCATTGGTCAAGGCAGCCAGGATCCCCTGACGCTCCTCGACAGTGACCGACAGCTTGACCGCGTATGGCGCTGCCGTATCCTCGCCGCCCACCCAATCAACATCGACGATCCGCTCGCGGTTCACCATCAGGTTCGAGACGTTCCGGCAGCGTTTTGCATGCACCGCCACGCCCTTGCCGAGCGTGATATATCCGATCACTTCCTCACCCCGAATCGGATTGCAGCAGTGAGCCCGGTACACCAGTACATCGTCCACTCCCTTGACGAGTACCCGGTCCTCACCCATCCGAAGCGCCCGTCGAACCGCCTGGCCAACCTGCTTCAGCCTGGAGGGCTTGCCCTCCTCTACCTCAGCGGCTTTCTCGGCCGGCACCAGTCTCGCGAGAATCGTTCGCGCACCCAGTTTGCCGTAGCCGATGGCGGCGTACATATCGTCAATCTTCTGATAGCCGTTATCGCTGAGAATACGCGGGAGCTGTTCGTCCTCGACGACACGCTTTGGCTTCAAGCTGAAGCGAGTGGCTTCCTTCTCAAACAGCTTCTTGCCCAGCTCGACCGACTTGAAACGCTGCTGCTCGGTGATGTAGTGCTTGATCTTGTTGCGCGCCTTGCTCGTGACGACTGAATTGAGCCAGTCACGGCTGGGCCGGTGCCCGGGTGACGTCAGAATCTCAACAACGTCGCCGTTGTGAAGCTGATATTTCAGCGGGACGATCCGTCCGTTGACTTTAGCGCCGGTGCACAAATGACCGACTTCCGTATGGATGGCGTAGCCAAAATCGATCGGCGTCGCCCCCCTTGGCAATTCGATGACTTTTCCCTTCGGAGTAAATGCGTAAACCTCTTTGGGATAAAGATCGAGTTTGAGTGTATCGATGAACTCGCGAGCATCCGAAACATCCTGCTGCCATTCGACAAGGCGCCTCAGCCATTTGAATGCTTCGTCCTCGCTCGTATCGCCGCCCCGTCCCTCCTTGTACTTCCAGTGCGCCGCAATGCCTTCCTCGGCAACCCGATGCATTTCAGCGGTTCGTATCTGAACCTCAAACGGCTGTCCCTCGTCGCCAACGACCGAAGTGTGAAGCGACTGGTACATGTTCTCGCGTGGCGTCGCGATAAAGTCCTTGATTCGACCAGGCACAGGATGCCAATGCTTGTGGATAACACCGAGGGCGGCGTAACAATCCCGCAAGTCGGTGGTGATAATGCGCACCGCGGCGAGATCGTAGACCTGATTAAGCGTGATCTTCTGCCGCTTCATCTTGAGAAAGATGCTATAGAGACGCTTAATCCGCCCCTCGATGTGGACGACTGGCACGCCTTCTTCACCAAGATGCTGCGTGATACGCGCGATTACTTCCTCAAGAAATGCATCCGTCGCAGCACGACGCTTCTCGACTGCGCCCTGCAGCTTTTCATAATCGTCCTGTTCCAGGTATTTGAAGGCGAGGTCCTCGAGTTCCGCGCGGATTTTACCCATTCCCAGACGGTGGGCGATCGGGGCATAGACATCGAGCGTTTCCTGCGCAATTCGTTTTCTCTTGTCAGGCCGCAGGAACTGGAGAGTCCGCATGTTGTGCAGGCGGTCCGCCAGTTTGACAAGAACGACGCGGATGTCGTCGACCATGGCGAGAACCATCTTTCGCAGGTTCTCGGCCTGGGCCTCTTCCTTGGAGACCTTTCCAAGATTGCTGATCTTGGTGACGCCATCGACGAGGTGAGCGACCTCAGGGCCAAAGTATTCTCGGATCGCCTCAAGCGTGACCAGTGTGTCCTCGACGACGTCGTGTAAGAGACCGGTACTGACCGTCACCACATCCAGCTTGAGGTCCGCAAGAATCTGTGCGACCGAAAGCGGATGAATCAGATAGGGCTCACCCGAGGCGCGAACTTGCTCCTTGTGCTCCTTGGCGGAGAAAATATATGCACGCCTGAGCAGATCAAGATCCGCGTCCGGATGAAAGCGCTCGACGGTTTTTACGACATCTTCGAATCGAATCATTCGAATGGCATTATATCAGGGGTTGATACCTGTGAAACGGGCAGACCCAAAAGGCCTGCCCAAAACGTTCAACAGCCAGTGCGGGATTCATCCCAACACTGGCTGTTGGCACTCGACAGCTTGTTTTTGAGGAACCGCGGAGCGTTCGCTGACTTAGGGCTTCGGTGTGGCCTCGGCGGCTTTCTTGGCCGCTGCCTCAGCCTCTTTCCGTTTCGTGATCTCACCAGCCTTATCGGCAATCTTCTTGGCTTCGGCTTCGTACTGCTTACGTTCGGCGTCGACCTTGCTCATCTTCTGCTTTTCACGATAGAGCAAGCCCTTATAGTAAAGAACCTCCGCGTATTCGGGATCGATTTCAAGCGCCTTCTCTACATACTCAAGCCCCGTGGCAATACAATCCTCAACTTTCTTCTTGTCGGCCCGGGCAGCCTCATAGTCCATGTTCCGGTAATGAAACTGATCCTTCAATGCCAGATCCTTGTCGGCGTAGCGAGTCGTCTGATCGTAGGCGCATTGCCAGTATTTGACCGCGATTGCGTGATAGGAGGTTGCCTTGAGGGATTTGGTTGCGCAGGAACTCTCGGCGCGTTTGATCATCCATTGGCGCCAGTCGTCCTCCTTACCAAGATCATCGTAAACGCTGATGATGTACGCCATCGCGCTCTCTTCCAGCTTGCAGTCTCCCTTGGAGAGATCGAGGGCACGTTTGAAGACATTAAGCGCCTCGGTGGCCAGACGCTCGCGGTCATCGCCATTGGCGTTCTTGTAATCCCTGGTAAGGGTGGCGCCGTAGTAAAGCCAGGCGACGGCGGCATCGGGTACATACTCGGTGGCAGACTTAAAGTAGGCCTTGGCTTCGTCCATGTCACCAACGTTGTACTTAAGCACTCCCTGATTCATCTTGTCCTTGGCGATCACCTTCTTGGCAAAACCGCAGCCATTTGAAAGCACCCCAAAGGACAGGAGCGCCGCCAGGATTAGTACAGCTTTTGTTAGTCGCAGGAGTTTCATATATTTATCAGGAAATTTCCCTTGGGAGGATGAAAGTTGTTCGCGAGGAGGGCCTCGCTAGTTTTCCAGCGCCTCGATCTGCAACCCGATCGGCGATCCGCCATTTGCCTTGACGACATCGATGACCTTGACCACCTCGCCATAATTGATCGATTTTGGCGCCTTGATGAATACCGCCTTGCGATCACCTGGTCGCCCGTTGAGCGCATTGTAGAGCTGCTTTCCGAGTTCCTCCAGAGTTGGCGCCTCCTGCGTATTGAGCTTGTACCCCCCACCCATCTTCGGCAGCGTGACGACCAGGCTCAACGGGTCCGGCGGTTGCGGCTTCTGCTCATCGGGCGGTTTCTGAGGGACTTTGGCCTCGAACTGATGCGGCTTTTGCGGGCTGATCACCATAAAAATGATCAACAGCACCAGCAGGACGTCGATCAGCGGCGTCACGTTGATGTAAGGAACGGCTTTGCTGCCGCCGCTACCACTCATACCCATGACTCTTCTCTCCTTATCCAGATCTACCGGCGATTACATACTGTCGGCGATTAGTTTTCCTTCTTCTTATCCGCGACCAGCCCTATTTGATCAACCTCAGCCTCACGAATAGAGTCGATGACATTGACGACTTCTCCGTAGGGTACGTTGGTCCCGCCTTTGATATAGACGATTCGCGGATCGCTCGGCTTGAGCGCCTCCATTTTGGTTTTGATGACT